>JAUQQB010000278.1 GCA_030550075.1 Chloroflexota bacterium
GAGGTGCCCGGCTCGCCCCCAAACCCCTAATGAGCCAAAACGAAAAATCAAATGTGAAAGAAGCACTAATTCCACCATCCCCCGAATCCGAGGGGACGCCCCTTTGCCCGAAAACCAATGGGAACCGGAATGGTTCGCCGGTAGGGGCGAACCATTTTTCGCCCCTACAGGAATGACAGCTGCTTCCCTAAAACGGGTCTCAAGCCCAGGGCCATCCTCTCTGAAACCTGATGAGGGATGCCCCTTCACCCGAAAACCCATAGGAGCCAAGTTTTTTGAGCAGGCCAACAGGGCGATCAAAGTTGCTCTTCCACTCAAACGGATGCAGGATAAAAGCCACCTGGCAGGCTGAACGGAGTCAGGATGCTTCGAGGAGCGTGCGGATGCCGATTCGGATCCTGGATCCCGGACTGGTCGCGCAGATCGCGGCAGGGGAAGTGGTCGAGCGCCCGGCCTCGGTGGTGAAAGAGCTGGTGGAGAACGCGCTGGACGCGGGCGCCTCCCGGATCGAGGTGGAAACCGAGGGCGGCGGGCGTCGGCGGATTCGAGTGGCCGATGATGGCTGTGGGATCCCCGCGGCGGAGGTCTCGCTGGCCTTCGCGCGCCATGCCACCAGCAAGCTCTCATCCGCGGAGGACCTGTTCCGGGTGACCACTCTGGGCTTCCGGGGAGAGGCCCTGGCGGCGATCGCCGCCGTCGCTCGCGTGATCTGTCGAACCCGAGCTTCCGAGGAGGCCCTGGGCACAGAGCTTTGCATCGAAGGCGGGAAGATCCTGGAACAGCGCCCCATCGCCCGCCCGCCCGGGACGGAGATGATCGTGGAGGATCTGTTTTTCAATACCCCGGCGCGGCTGAAATTCCTGAAAGGGGAAGGGGCGGAGCGACGACAGATCGATCTCTGGATCACGCGTTATGCCCTCGCCTACCCACACGTTCACTTCATCCTGCGCCACAACGGTCGAGAGATCCTCTCCTTACCGGCCGCACGGGAGCCTCGCCATCGCTTCGTGGCGCTTTACGGGGCTGAGCTGGGGGATGCCCTCCTGGAAGTGGCAGAGGAAACGGATGGCATCCGGGTGTATGGCTGGATCAGCCCGCCGGGAGTGGATCGGCCGGATCGCCAGGAGCTGGTGTTCTTCGTAAACGGGCGCTGGGTGCAGGACCGCATGCTGCCAGCCGCCGTCCTGCAGGCTTATCACACCCTGCTCCCCAGCGGTCGTTACCCCTGGGCTTTCCTGTGGGTGGAACTGCCCCCGGAGCAGGTGGATGTGAATGTGCACCCGGCTAAAATCGAGGTTCGCTTCCGGGATCCAGATGGGATATTCCGCGCCGTCCAGCGGGCTGTGCATCGCGCGCTGCGGGAGTCCGCCCCGGTGCCTGTTTTCCAGACGGTGGAGACCAGCGGGAGAACCCCTTTGATCTCTGCACGGCCGGCCCCCACCCGTTCCGAAGACCTTCTGGGAGCGCCAGCTGAAGAGAGCAGCTCCCCAGGTCTCCCTCCGCTTCGGGTCATCGGACAGATCCAGGCCAGCTACATCATCGCGGAGGGCCCGGACGGGTTGTATCTCCTGGATCAGCATGCCGCCCATGAGCGGGTGCTCTACGAGGCCCTCCAGGCCCGGCGGCAGGAAGGGCCGCTTCCATCTCAGCCCCTGCTCCAACCGGTGCTGATCGATGTGTTACCGGAGGAAATGAGCCTTCTGGAGGAACATCGAGACCTTCTGGAGGAACTGGGGTTCCGCATCGAACCCTTCGGCCCGCGCACCGTGCGCTTGCAGGCCGTTCCGGCGGTCCTCTCCACCGAAGCCATCCTATCCGTCTTCCAGGATCTTCTGTTCGATCTTCGGGAATCCCGTCGTCCGGTAGAGGGGGCGCTGGAGGCCCGGCTAATCCGCAGCATTTGCAAGCGCGCGGCCGTGAAAGCCGGTCAGGTCCTGAGCGTGGAGCAGATGCAACATCTGGTCCGGGCGCTGGAGCGATGCGCCATGCCATGGACCTGCCCCCATGGGCGGCCAACGATCCTGCGATTCCCAATCGGACAGCTGGCCCGACAATTCGGCCGGGAGGAGTAGCGACGTGGGGTGTCGGAACGCCTTTGGCGTTCCGACACCCCAACGTGTTCCTCTAAGGATTCAAGCTTCCCGGCTCGTGCTTACTTTCGACCCCGGCCGATCCCATGGGATGGTTTACTATCCTTGTCCTTTTCTTTCTGCTTCAGGAAACCCGGCGGGAAGCCTGGAGCGCCCTGGGCGGATAGAGTGGGGGTCGCGGAGGGAGAGGGCGGGGCGAAGCGCCCGGGTTTGGCCGATCGCATGATGGCGCCCAACCCCCGACCACCCGGATGCAGGTTATAGAGACGATAGGCCTGGCCCCACCCGATCTGACGCCCCAGCATCAGGGCCTGTTCTAGGGTAAGATCGTTGGTGGGGTCCTGATCGGTCTGGGAGGCCAGGACCAGCTGCAGCGCCCGGGCGATCTCGCCGTAGCCGAAGCCCTGAGCCTGAAGGGCCATCAGATCCGACGCAGAGATCGTCACGGTGATCCCCGCCTGGGAGAACGTCTGGCTGATCCATCGGGCCAGGGCCAGGGCCACTGGATGAACGCGGGTGACCGCAAGCGTCGGTGTCGGCGTGGGAGTGCGGGTAGGCGTCGGTGTGAGGGTCGGTGTGGGCGTCGAAGTCGGCGTGGGGGTCGGCGTGGAAGTGGGCTCCTCCCTCAGCGGCGCAGCGCTGGCGCCTCGCGCCAGCGTCCAGCCCAGGCTCAGGGCCAGTGCGAGGCCTAACGAAATACCAACCACGGTAGCGAAAATTCGTTGCATCGCGAGCACCTCCTGTTCAGGATGAGGAAGGATCCGGTTCAACGAAGGAAGAGGGATTGGGTTTTCTTGCTGTGGATTAGGAACTGCGCACCGGATCCGGGTCCTGTTCACAAGGGGTCAGAGAGAGCCGACGATTTGATCCGTGAAATAAACCGCTGAACCGATTGAGGAAGATACGCGTGACCATTTCCATCTCTTATACGGTTTCATAGGAGGATGAGGGATGGGTTTGCTCACCCCTCATCCCGAAGAAAAACGCTGGATCGCCCAAGCGCGGAAGGGGGACCCAGAGGCCATTGCGGCCCTCTATCAGCATTACGCCGACGGGATCTACCGCTATCTCCTGTATCGCGTTGGCGATGTGGAGCTGGCGGAGGATCTCACCGCGGACGTGTTCTTGAAGATGATCGAGGACCTGCCGCGGTATGAGGAGCGGGGCCTTCCCTTTGGTGCCTGGCTGTTCCGCATCGCCCGGGCGCGCTTGATTGACCACTGGCGACGGCAGCATCGGCGTCCGACGGTCACCCTGGATCATACGGAAACCGGGCCGCAGCTGATCCGGGACATCCCGGAGGATGAGATCGCCACGTCGGAAATGATCGAGCGCGCCCTGCGGGTGCTCACCGAGGAGCAGCGGGAAGTGGTGGTCCTGCGGTTCCTGGTCGGGATGAGCCTGGAGGAAGTAGCGCGGGCGATGGGGAAATCCGTTGGGGCGGTGAAGGCCCTGCAACATCGCGCCCTGGCGGCGTTAGCTCGTTATCTGGAGAAGACACGGTAATGGTCCCAAACGAAGAGCTTCATGAAGCGGAGATCCTGGAGCGCTGTCTGCGCCGGCTGGAGCAGGGAGCGGACCTGGAGACATGCCTGCGGGAGTTCCCGGAGGCCGCCTCGCTGCTTCCCATGTTGCAGACGGCCCTCTGGCTCCAGCAAGGCCGGGAGGTGTCTTTACGCCCCCCGGCGCTTCGGCAGATGATCCGCCAGGGGCAGCTTTACGCCTCGCGGGCGAAGGCCCAACCGGTGGTTTCTTCCCCGACCTTCCGGTGGTCGAGCGCTCTGGTGGCCCTCCTCGGCCTGATCCTGGTGGCGCTCAGCGTGGTCAGCGCGGCGGAAGCCAGCCTGCCCGATGAGCCCCTGTATCCGGTGAAGCGGGCCGTGGAGAGCCTGTTTGCGGCGACGATGCCTCCGGAGGAGCGGGCCCTCTGGCTGGCCGAGCGGCGGTGGGAAGAGTTCGAAGCGGCAGCGACGCAGGGGCGATGGTTTCCGGCGCTGGCGGAGGAGAGCCTGCGTTATCTGGAGGAAGCGGCCCAATCCGGGGATAAAGGTCCTGCTCACGCTCGGCTTCGCGCCCTCTATGAACGGCAGGGGGTGGTCCTGAAGCAGGCGATGCGGGATGCTCCTCCAGAAGCCCGATCCGAACTGGCCCGGACCCAGCGTGAATGGGCCCAACTGGCCCGCCTGTTGGGTTCGCCGGAAGGGGAAGGCCTACCTTCTTCAGAAGAAGCCTCACCGCCATCCCCCGCGCCGACCGCGGAGATCTTGCGGGAGCGCACCCGTACTCCGCCGGGCCTGAAGCGGCGGGAAACTCCTTCCCTCAAGCGAACGCCCCCGGGCCTGGAGAAGCAGGAGACTCCTCCGCCTCAACGGACGCCGCCGGGCCTGGAGAAGCGGGAGACGCCGCGGCCGCAACGATCCCCTCCGGGGCAGGAACGGCAGCTTACCCCTCCCGGTCAACAGGATGGTGGGAAGGGACCTGCGCAAACTCCCCCGGGGCGTCGCTGACCGATTTCAGACGAACCCGATTTTTCGCCCCTTAGAG
>JAUQQB010000279.1 GCA_030550075.1 Chloroflexota bacterium
GACGCCAGCCGGATGTCCACCCGCCCGTAATCCCGAACCCGCAGGGCCCGATAGGCCAGGGTCGCCACATGCACCACCTCCGCCTCCGTCCATTCATCCAGCGGCGCCGGGACCTGGGGGATGGTCCGCCGATAGCGCTCGCTTCCCCGCTCCCACTTCGCCCATTGATCCACAATCCGCTCCTCCTCCGGCAGCCCATCGAAGAGAATCTCCGAGATCGGCAGGGGCTCCGGATCGCCGTTCCCCCACAAGCCGACGTTCAGCTCACGGCCTGGAATGAACACCTCTACCAGCGCGGGCTGGCGAAGGATCTCCAGCACATACTCCACCCGCGCTTTCAACGCTGATGGAGACGTCACCACCGCCTCCGGTGTGATCCCCACACTGCCGTGCTCCCGGATGGGCTTCACAATCGCCGGGAAATCCACCCACCCTTCCAGATCCTGCAACCGATGGCAGACCCGCCAGGGCGGAGTGGGGATGCCGTTCAGGGTGAGAAACGCCTTCATCAGGGCTTTGCTCCCCGCCACCGTCAAGGTCCACGGACTGGATCCGGTGTAAAGAAAGCCAGCCGACTCCAGGGCCCAAGCGATGCGGGGCTCCGCGTAAGGATCGCCCTCCAGAGCTTCGCACCAGTTGAACACCACCCACTCGCCCGGATCATAGCCCAATAGAGGACCCAGGACCTCCCGGCGGATCTCCACCGCTTGGACAATCAGGCCATGGGTTTGAAGGCTTTCCTGTAACCTGCGCGCATATTCCCGGGCATGCGTCTGATCCTCCAGAGGCCACGCGCCATCCATGTTGTACAGCAGGATCACCCGGCGCGGGGTCCTCGGCCTCGACGGATGCCGCATCATCCCACCTCCTACAGAGGGGCCTCCACCGCCGAAGCCCATCGCTCACCCGGCGGCGGGAGGCCCTTGAGATATACCGCCAGCCCTTCGCCCTCGTCGTAGAAATCCTCCACCACGGCTAACAGCCGGAACCCGTGGCGTTCGTAGAAACGACGAGCTGGAGCATAGGCGGGGGCAGTTGCCGTCTCCACCAGGATCCACCGCCCACCCTCTTGCTTCACATGCTCCTCCATCACCCGGAGCAGCGCGGTGCCGATCCCCTGTCGCTGCACCCGGGGATCCACCAGCAGCCAGTAAAGATCCCATGACCATCGGGTCAGCGGACGGCGGCCATAGCAGATCAATCCCAGCGGCGCATTTTCCTCGCCATCCGCCCAGACGCGGAAGTAATACCCGCTCCGCTCAAACCCCTTCTCACAGGCTTCCCGGAAGATCTCGATCAGGGTTTCGATTTCCTCCGCCCGGAACACACCGCAGCGCTCCGCTAAGATCCGGAGCGCAACCTCCTCATCCGCTCGAGGCCATCGAATAGGCGACATCGGCTCCCATCGTCCGGATCGGTTGAGGTTGAAGGGCTTCCTTCCGCCGACTGCGCCGCTCCCAGGCCAGGCGGATCAGCCGCTCGGCCAGCGCGCCATAGGAATAGCCAGCCACCATGGCCGCGCGCACGAACCCGCTGTTCGGCGCCAGGCTGGGATTCGGGTTGACCTCCAGCACGTAGGGGGTTTCCCCCTGAAGCCGGATGTCCACCCGTCCATAATCCCGACAGCGGACCGCCCGGAAGGCCCGGACCGCAACCTCCCGGATGCGGGCCGCCAGGGCTTCCTCGACGATGGCAGGGCATCGCACCGGCGTCAGCTCGTATTCCTCCGATCCCGGCAGCCATTTCGCCGCGAACGTGCACACCCGCCACAAAGGGTTCAAGATCCCGGAGTAATCGATCTCGGCCAGGGGAAGCACCTCCAGCGTCCGCCCGCCCCAGATCGCCACGTTGAACTCCCGCCCCTCAATGAACGCCTCTACCAGCGCCGGCTGACGATAGGTCTCCAGAACGTAAGCGATCCGGGCTCGAAGGGCTGCCTCATTCGCGACCACCGACTCCCGATCGATCCCGTGGCTGGCATCTTCAGCCAGAGGTTTCACAATAACAGGAAGGGGGATCCGGAGGCGCTCTCGAGGATCGTGGATCACCTGGGCGAGAGGGGTGGACAGGCCCGCCGCCCGGAGCCGGGCCTTGGCCCGCGCCTTGTCCAGACAGAGGGAGAGCGTGGAGCTCGGTGATCCAGTGTAGACGAATCCCCGGGCTTCCAGGGCCACCGGCACCACTGCTTCGCCCTGGGGGCGTCCCTCGAGGGTTTCACAGAGGTTGATCACTACCGTATCCTGGGGACTGAACTCCTCCAGCGCCGCGCGCAGAGAATCGAGGTCCCAGACCGCCCGGGCCGCCACCGTCCATCCCCGCTCCGTCAAAGCGGAGGCCATGGCCCGGGCGGTGAGGAACACTTCCTCCTCCGCGATCCAGTCGCGAGGCTCCCCACGGGGGAGCCGCTCCACCGCACTGTAAAGGACCAGCACACGGTTCGGCGCCATCGGGCGGCGACGGCCCATACATGCTCCTCGGACGGATGATTCCTGCAAGATGGGGCCCAGCGCTGCCGGGCCCAGACCGGCTTATCCGACCTGCGGAATCCTTACCCGACGCAGCCCCATCGCCGACTCGATCGGAAGGCCATAACGCCGACGGGCAGCCTCCAGGATCCGGGCGATCAGCACTTCATAGGGCATCCCATCGGCCCGGGCGTTCAGCACCATGTCGCTGTATTCCGGGTTCAACCCGGGCAGGGTGTTGATCTCCAGCAGATAAATCTGACCAGTGGCGGCGTCGATCCGCATGTCCACCCGGCTCATATCGTAGGCCCCGATCGCCCGGAAGGCCTCAAAGGCCAGCCGCTGCGCCTCCCGACGCAGGGCCGAATCCAGTGGGGCCGGGCAGAGATACCGCGGGCCCAGGGGCATTTGCGACTTGATGTAGGAGGTATAAAGCCCCCGCTGATCGGGCGGACACGGGCTGAGATCCACCATCATCGGCGGGAAGACATGGACCCCGCCGATGTCCAGGCCTTCCTCCGTCGCCCATCCTCCGGGCGGCCGGAGCCATCCCGCATCCCCGTCGATGTTCCCGATGAGGCCAACCGTGAGCTCCGGGCCGTCAATGAAGGCCTCCACCAGGGCCTCCTGGCGATAGGTCCGGATGATGCAGGCCACCTGCTCCCGCAGCTCCGCCTCGTTCGTCACCACGGATTTGGCCGAGATCCCCATCCCGCTCCCCTCCCGGTTCGGCTTCACGAAAAGGGGAAAGGATAGACAGGGGTTCAGCGGCTCATCCGGCCGCCGGAAGACCTGGAACGGCGGGGTGGGCAATCCCTCGGCCACCCACACCCGCTTGGTCATCGCCTTATCCAGCGAGATCGCCAGGGCCAGGACCCGGGAGCCCGTATAGGGGATCCGCATCATCTCCAGCATGGCCGGCACATGGGCCTCCCGGGAATCCCCCCAGTAGCCCTCACAGATGTTGAAACAGATATCCGGGCGGAAGCGGCGCAGCGCCTCCGGGAGCTCCAGGTTCCCCTCGAAGATCGCCGTCGTATGCCCCCAGGCCTCCAGCGCCCGGGCGATCCCCTCCACCGTCTGATCCGAGTCCAGCTCCGCCCAGGCATCCGGCGGCTCGTCCGGTTGATGGGGCGCGTTCCGCTTCAGGTTCGCCAGGACCGCCACCCGCATCACAGCACCTCCCCGTTCACGACCGGCAGGGGCTCCCCGATGATCAGCGGCGCCGTCTCCGTCCCCCCGGTGTGCAGCCGTCGGTGGACTGCCTCGAAGCCCTCCGGCGCGATGGTCATGGCGTCGCCTTGCAACAGCCCGAAGATCCCCCGCTGACCAGGCTCCGGGCGCTGGTTTCGACAGTATTCACAGCGGCTCGGGTCGTGAGGCGTGTAGTCCGTCGGCTGCTCGTAGGTACTGATGAAACCCTCGAAATTGCGCAGCACCACCCGTCGCTCGTTCATTGCCAGCAGGTAGTTGGGCATCACCGGCACCTTCCCCCCACCGCCGGGCAGGTCGATCACATACGTCGGGATCGCGTAGCCGCTGGTGTGGCCCCGCAGGGCCTCCATGATCTCGATCCCCTTCGAGACCGGCGTGCGGAAGTGGCCGGCGCCCTCGACCAGATCGCACTGGTAAAGGTAATAGGGCCGCACCCGGCGCTTGACCAGCTCGTGAACCAGGGCGCGGATGATGTGGGGGCAGTCGTTCACCCCGGCCAGCAACACCGTCTGGCTGCCCAGCGGGATGCCGGCGTCGGCCAGCTTCGCCAGGGCCTCCGTGACCTCCGGCGTCAGCTCCTTCGGATGGTTGATGTGGATGTTCATCCACAGCGGATGATACTTGCGAAGCATCGCGACCAGATCATCGGTGATCCGCTGGGGCAGGAAGATGGGCACCCGCGTCCCGATGCGAATGACCTCCACGTGGGGGATCTCCCGCAGACGGCGCAGCAGATCCTCCAGGATCGGCTGCGGGAGGATCAGTGGATCGCCCCCGGAGAGCAGCACATCCCGGATCTGCGGCGTGCGGGCGATGTATTCGATCTGCCGATCGTAATCCCGCCGCCCGAAATTGGCGTGGGGATCCCCCACGATCCGGCTGCGAGTGCAGAACCGACAGTAGCTGGCGCACTGGGTCGTCACCAGCATCAGCACCCGATC
>JAUQQB010000280.1 GCA_030550075.1 Chloroflexota bacterium
CCTATGTTCCTGTTAAAATCGAGCGGGAATGAACTACGGTCTTCCGAAGATCGCCAGGCCATTTGGGGTTCTGTAGCCCGAAGGATGAGAGATAGGGGATTGGGGACGAGGGATACGTTGAGGCCCTGGGTCAAAGGCCTTCGACCTTCAGATCAGGAACTCAAACCTCGATTGCGAGGAAAAACGATGAAGAAATGGTTCCTCTGGAGCATAGGGATAGGGCTCGTCCTGACCGGATGGGTGGTGCTAGCCCCCGTCCTCCACGCCCAGTCTCCCACGCCGATTGCCGAGCGCTTTGATGTAGAGATCCGCGTGCTGGCCGATGGCACGCTGGAGATCACGGAGCATCAGGCCATCCGCTTCATTGGGACGTTCCGCCGCGGCTTTCGCGAGATTCCGCTTCGACGCACCGAGGGGATCGTCATCCTGGATCTCCAGGACGATCAGGGAGTCTACCGTCGCGAGGCCTCCGGTGGGCCGTTCACTTACGAAGTGGAGGAAAGCGGGGACACGATCACCGTGCGCTGGTTCTTTCCTCCGACCACCAACACCCTCCGGACCTTCCATCTTCGCTACTTGGTTCGGGGCGCGGTTCGACGATATCCAGGGGGGGATCAGCTCTGGTGGAACCCGCTCCCGGCGGAACATGCCTACGAGATCCAAAACAGCGCAGTCACCGTTTTCCTGCCTCCAGGGGCGATCGCTCAGCGGATCGCCGCTTACGGCCCTGCGGATGGGACGGTGTTAGAGGATGGGCGAGCGGTTCGCTTTCAGGCTCAACGTCCGCTCCAGCCCGATGAATCTTTCGAGATCCGGGTGCAATTCCCCCACGGGATCCTTCCCCCGGAGCCCCCGGCCTGGCAGGTCTGGGAAGATCGCCTCCCGCTGTATAACCTGGGCTTGCTGGCCCTGGGGTTCCTGATCCTGGTGGGTGGGCCCGCCCTGGCCCTGATGACCTGGGCCTGGCGCGGGCGAGACCCCTATGTGGGGGTGGTCCCGGATGAGCTGGCGGAGCCCCCTTCGTCGGATCCGCCAGCGATGATCGGGGTGCTGCTGGACGAGCAGGCGGATCTTCGGGACATTCTGGCGACGGTGGTGGATCTGGCCCGGCGGGGCGTGCTCACGATGGAGGAGGTCCGCGAAGGCTTCGCCCGCGATTTCATCCTGCGGCGGACCGGTCAGGAGGCGGATCTACGACCGTTCGAGGCCGTCCTGTTGCGGGCGCTTTTTGATGGCGCTTCCAACCGGCGTTTGAGGGAGCTCCGTTATCGCTTTTTCCAGCGCCTGTCGGAGATTGAAGCTGCCATTTATCATGCGGTTGCCCAGGCCGGATGGTTCGCTGGCCGTCCGGATCGGGTGCGGGGCGTCTATCAGTTCCTCGCGCTCCTCACGGGAGGTCTCGCAGTTCTCACAGCGATCGGCGCAGCCAATTGGAGTGGCGATGGTCTCTGGGGATTTTGGATCATTGCCGTGGGGCTCGGCGGAACAGCCCTCGCGTGGTTCCTGATTGCTCCTCATATGCCCCGGAAGACGCGGAAGGGAGCGGAGCTGGCGGCCCGCTGGCGGGCCTTCGCCCGGGGGCTGCGCCGCTTGCAGCAGCTGGCGCCGGAGACCGCTCGCGCGCGGCTCGAAGAGTATCTCCCCTATGCCATTGCCTTCGGGATGGAACGACGATTCCTGCGTCAATGGCAGGAGATCGCGCCGGATCTTCCTCCGCCGACCTGGTATCATCCCTGGGTTCGTCCTTACCCGAGTTCCGCTCCGGGGCGCGTTCCAGGTCACGCCGCGCCGGTTCCCTCCGGGGAAGGTCCGGGAGTGCCTTCCCTGGACGATGTGGCCACTTCGTTGACAGGGAGCCTGAATACGTTTGCGGAGAGTCTGACCAATATGCTGAACACCGCGGCGGACACCTTTATCAGTCGTCCCCCCTCGACGCGAGGAGGGGGTGGGCGCTGGAGCGGTGGAGGCAGCTTTGGCGGTGGAGGCGGCGGGGGCGGTCGGAGTGGATTCGGATAAGGCTCATGTCTGCAGGACATCGGAGTTGATTTTTGTTGACGGTTTGGGGGTTGGTCAGGGGCCTTCGGCCTCCGACCCAACCCCCAAACGAGGCACCACGTTTTGATTCGCAAATCGTGAGGGTGTCCAATTCATGGACGTCGAGGGCAGGCCCCGTTCGCCCCCGAAATGCCCGGGATAAGGGTTGCTGCTTCCATCGGTTACTGGCTGAAGCAGAATATCCGTCGGCGTTGTTTCCATAGATTTAGGACTTACGCAGTTCGTTTCCCTGGGGGCTTTGGCGCCGAAGGCGCCCCGCTCCGCCCCCAAAAAGGATTTTTCTCCCCCCTCCCCACGGCCCCAAGGGCCGTGGGGAGGGGGGAGAAAGGGGGGTGGGGCCATTCCGTCCCACCTTTAGAGCTTTCAACTGCGTAACTCCTAAGATTTTCAGAGCGAGGAGGCATCATGCATCCACGCACCACGCAGACCCTGGGATGGATCCTTGGCGGGGCAGGGGTGTTCCTGGCGATGGCCTTCCTGGGATTCCTGACCATCCAGATCCTTCGGGGGGCGCTGACCCCTGGCGGGTTTGCCCTGGGGGCTTTCCTCATCTTTATGGTTTTCTCACCTTTGGTGGGAGCTGGGATTTATCTGTGGCGCCGGGGCAGCGTCGAAGCCCAGGAAGCGGAGGCGGCGGAGAAACAACGCCGGTTGCTGGGCATGATCCAGGCCCGAGGGAAAGTGGCCCTGTCCGACATCGCCTTAGAGCTTCGGGCAAGCCGGGATCAGGTACGGGCGTGGATTTATGATCTGGTGCATCTGGGGCTTTTCTCCGGGTATATCAATTGGTCGGAGGGTTTGCTGTATTCGGCGGAAGCGGCGGCCTTGCGAGATGCGGGCAAGTGCCCGAATTGCGGCGGGGCCCTGGAGCTGGCCGGGAAGGGGGTGATCCGCTGTCCTTATTGCGGCACCGAGATCTTCCTCGCTCAATGAATCCACTTTCCATCAAGGTGCTTCTGTGTTGGAATCCTGACAGGAAAAAATTTTATCCCCCTCTCCGTGGTCCGAAGGGCCACGGAGAGGGGGATAAAGGGGGAGAGGCCCCTCAACTTCCCTTCGCCAAAGGTCAACTGCATAAGTCCTGCAGAGCTGTAGCGATCTCTGTATCTTACCGATGAAAATTGAGCATTTGCCAGGTTGGGATTTATGAGCTTTCCTCTTCCCACGCTGCTTCACGGCGCGAGGAGAGGAAAGCGGTGATTTCCCGCCCAGGAAAGGATAGAGGAACGATGGCGATCCGCGCGCGCACGTTGAAGGAGGCCCTGAACCTGTTCGATCCCCGAGTCCCATTATCCGGGAAGGCACTGGCCGCATATTACGTTCAGCGGCCCGATGTGCCTACCCATGAGCTGAAGGCTTATCTGGAGGCCATGGACGAGCCGGTGAAGGTCCTCTTCTCCGGCCATCGGGGGAGCGGCAAGAGCACCGAGCTCAACCGCCTGGCGGGCCTCCTGAAAGGCCGGTTCTTCATTGTGCACTTCTCGGTGCTGGAGATCCTGAATCTCACCGACCTCACTTATGTGGATCTCATCCTCGCCATCGCCCTGCGTCTGCTTCAGCAGGCCACGGATGAGCGCATCCTCAAGGGCCGCAAGCGAGGTCTGGTGGGGGTGGGCATGCTGGAAGACCTCTACCGCTGGCTCACCCACGAGATCGTAGAGGAGGAGATGGTCAGCCCATCCCGGGAGGCCTCGGCCGAGGCGGCGCTGAACCTCCTGGCCCTTAAGCTGGAGGGGCGGGTCAAGACCGAAAGCAGCACCCGGCGGATGGTCCGGGAGCGAGCGGAGCTTCGCCTCTTTGAACTGGTTTCCCGAACCAACCGTCTGATCGAGGAGATCCGCTCGAACGCTCGGCGGCCGGTTCTGGTGATCATAGAGGATTTGGATAAGCTCTCCTTTGAGCGAGCGATGGGGCTCTTCCTGAACCACGCCGCTCTCCTGGCGGAGCTGCATGCCCACATCCTGTTCACCTTCCCCATCGCCCTGCGCTACGCCCGCGAGTTCCTGCAGATCCGCAGCCATTTCAGCGAGCGGTTCATCGTCCCCAACGTGATGGTCTACGATCGCCAGGGACAACAGCGGCCGGAAGGATATCGGGTGATGCGGGAGATCGTGGAGCGCCGGGTGGAGCCCTATCTCATCGAATCCGAAGCGATTGACCTGGCCGTTCGGATGAGCGGTGGGATCCCCCTGACCATGATCCAGCTGATTCAGTCAGCGATCCTGCATGGGCTTGCGGCCGGCCAGGATCGCATCGGTCTCTCCGAGATGCGGAGCGCCGTGGTCCAGCTGCAGAATGACTATCGGGGAACTCTGCGGCCGGAGGACTATGGGGAGCTCCTGCGCTACCATCGCACGCGGGCCTTCGTCAACAACGAACGCACGCGGGAGTTCCTGGCCAACCTGAGCCTTCTGGAATACAGCGATGGGGAGCCCTGGTGCGATGTCCATCCCATCCTGCTTCCCCTGCTGGAGGAGAAATCATAGAGGTTACGCGGTGGACCCTCGCTCCCTCGGGTTTTGGGCTGGGCCGGGTCCTGAAGGCGCTTCTGGAGGACAACT
>JAUQQB010000281.1 GCA_030550075.1 Chloroflexota bacterium
GACGGGACCGCCGAAGGCGGTCCCGTCCACCCCCAAAACCCCTCTTACGCCTCCAGGCGGTAACCGAACCCGGGTTCTGTGAACAAGTGGCGGTGATCATTGGTTTCTTCCAGTTTGCGCCGCAGGCGTCCGATGTAGACCCGGAGGTATTCCACCTCATCTTGATATTCAGGCCCCCAAACCCGTTGCAGGAGAAACCGATGGGGAAGATTCCGGCCGGCGTGGCGGGCCAGTAGGTAGAGCAAATCGAATTCTTTCCCGGTCAGGCGAAGCATTTCCCCCCGATGCCATGCCCGCCGCTGATCCGCATCCAGCTCTAAATCTCCGATCCGCAGAATCCCAGCCCCACCGGTTCCCTCGCTCCATCGCACCCGGCGCAGCGTGGCCCGCACCCGAGCTAACAGTTCCCCCACCCCAAATGGTTTCGTTAAGTAATCATCCGCCCCCAGATCCAGAGCCGTGATTTTATCCGCCTCCTGATCCAGGGCGGTGAGCACCAGGATCGGCACCAGGGAGACCTGGCGAATCCGCTTCAGCACCTCCAGGCCGCTCAGCCCCGGCATCAGGATGTCCAGGAT
This sequence comes from Chloroflexota bacterium, assembly GCA_030550075.1. Classification (GTDB taxonomy): domain Bacteria; phylum Chloroflexota; class Anaerolineae; order Thermoflexales; family Thermoflexaceae; genus Thermoflexus. The sequence continues at coordinate 579 of JAUQQB010000281.1, forward strand.
GATGAGATCGGGGGCGCTCTGCTCGAACAGCCGCAGCGCCTCCCATCCATCCTGCGCGGTCAGCACCTCATATCCCCGCGCGGACAGGTTGCGCCCGATAAACCGCCGCAACGGCTCCTCATCATCCACGATCAAAATCCGCTCGGCCATCCTCATCCTTCCACATCGGAAGGGTGAAAAGGAAAGTGGCGCCTGGGCCATCCTCGGCCAGCCAGATTCGACCTCCATGAGCTTCCACGAACCCTTTGCAGATGGCCAGCCCCAGGCCAGCGCCAGAAGAACGGATATGGCCCGGGATGCGATAAAAGCGATCGAAAATCCGCTCTCGATGTTCCGGTGGAACCCCCGGCCCTTCATCGTGAACTCGAACGATCACCATGCCATCGGCGATCATGGCGGAGATCGTGATGGGAGTCCCCGGCGGGGTGTAACGGATCGCGTTATCCAGAAGGTTGCGGAAGACCACCTCAATCCGGGCCGGATCCACATCCACGGGGGGCAAGTCGGGAGGGAGCTGGACGGAGATCGGATGGCTATCTGCGCCCAGACCCCGCTGCACCCGGGCGAGGATCGCCTCCAGGGGGTATGGCTGCCGCTGGAGCACCAGCGCGCCGGCCTCCAGCCGGGAGAGATCCAGCAGGTTGTTCACCAGCCGGGTCAGGCGCTCGGTCTCCTCCAGGATGATCTGGAGGAACTCCCGGCGCGCGGCCGGATCCCAATCGACATCCTCGGCCAGCAGAGTGGTGGTATACCCCTTGATGGCCGCCAGCGGGGTGCGGAGCTCATGGGAGACCGCCGAGAGCAGGGCCGATTTGGCGCGGTCCAGCTCTCGCTCGGAGGTGATATCCTGGAAGACCATGATGCGTCCGATGGGCTCATCCCCTGCCCCCGGGATCAGAATGCTCTGGATGCGCAGATCCCGGGTCAGATTCCCCATCCTCCATAGCCCCTCGATAACGCCTTCTGTGGCTTCCTCCAGCAGGCGGACAGCATCTTCCGAAGCGGAGAAGTGCTGAAGCAGAGGCTCGTAGGCGACACGGGATGTGCACCCTGGTGGGCAGGGCTCCTCCAGTCCGCACCACCGGGCGGCCCGCCGGTTCATATAAAGGATCTCGCCATCCCGACTCTCCAGGATCAGTCCTTCGTGGAGATGCTCGATCAGCGTCTCCAGGCGACGGGTCTGCTGTTGCAGGAGGGCATCGCTGCGGGCATATAGAAGGGCATGCTCCAGGGCGAAGGCCGCCAGGTTGGCGAAGTTCCAGGCCAGCGAGATCTCCTCCTCGGTGAACTGATGAGGATCCGGCCGGTAGATCACGAGGGCGGCAGGCGGGATGTGATGGGCCATCAGAGGCACAGCCAGGAGCGCGCGGAACCCTTCTCGCCGCGCCCGTTCCCGCAGCTCTGGATAGCCTTCCACCTCCACATCGGCGATCTGCGCGGGACGGCCCGTGCGAATGGCTCGCATGGTCGGCGAACGAGGGTCGTCGGGATGGAAGGACAGCCCCCGGGCGTAATCCGGACTCAGCCCTCGCACCGCCCGCACATGATAGCGCCCGGTTCGCTCATCCAGGGTGAAGAGGGCGCAGGTGTGTACTTTCAGCAGGCGCTGGACCTGCTCCAGGATGGTGGCGATCACCTGCTCGGTTTCCAGAGAAGCCAGGACCGTGCGGCCGGTGTCCAGAAGGGTGCGGAGCTCGTTCAGGCGTTGCTCGATCGCTCCCTGCATCCAGAGCAGGGAGCGGGCGAGAGCTCCGATCTGATCCTGGCGACTGGTCAGGCCGAGAATCTCGGAAGGGCTTGCGGCTCCGGGATGCTCGCCGATCTCCCGGCTGAAATGAGCAATGGCTTCCAGCGGCTGCAATACCTGTCGGGTCATAATGTGCCAGAAAATGAGGCCGCTGGCCAGCACCAGGAGCAGCAGGAGTAGCATCCCTCGCTGGAATGTATGGAGCGTCGCCAGCGCCTCATCCGCTGGACGACGCACCAGGATACGCCACCCGCTTCCAGGAAGAGGAAGGGAAGTGATCAGCCACGCTTGGCCGTTCGAATCCCGGGTCAGGCTGGCCGGGATCCGGCTCTTTGGATCCAGGGCATGGGAAGGATCCAGAGGGGAAAGGGGACTGGAGGCGGCGATCAATTGCCCGGCCGCATCGTAGAGCCGCAGATCCAGGGTCTTCGCATCAACGGAGGCTTCGGCGACGGTCCGCAGAACGGCGCTGAGGCGTTCCAGCGATAGGTTGATGGCCACGAGCCCATTGAACGTTCCATCTGTATCCCTTAGCGGCATCGCGACGGTCACCACGGGTTTGCCGGTGGTGGGGGAGATCCGCCCCTTAGAGATCACAGGGCCCTGCGCGTGCATGGCCGCCTGAAAGTAATCCCGAAAGCTGAAATCCCAGCCAATGGTGCTTCCGGGCCCCTCCGGGTAGTGGTAGCGCATAATCCCATGCCGATCCAGGAGGTAGATCAGCACCGCATCCGGACGGGCGGAGAAAGCGGGGCTGAAGATCGCTGGCAGGGTTTGAAGATCGTGGTGGCGCACGGCCTCCGTTTGGGCCAGGGCCTCAACCGCCCGCATCGCATCCTGGAGCCAGGCTTCCGTTTCCAGACCGATGGCCTGGGTCAGAGCCCGGTTTGAGGTTTCCACATCCCGAAGCAATCGGTCCGTGCTCCACAGATTGAACAGAAAACCCAGGGTGAGCATCCAGCCGATCAGCAGTCCATAGGCCAGGAGCAGGGTAGTCCTCAGATCCCGTGAGCCCGCGAGCATCATCGATCCCCCCTCGGAGGTTCCCGTTCAGGGGCCTGGGGGTGCCGAAGGGCGCACGCCCAGCCCCCAGCCCCCAAACGATTAGGACTTATGCCGTTGGCCTTTGTCCGGGAGGGATTGAGAGGTCCCTCCCTCTATTTTGGGAAGATCAGCCGCATAACGCCTGACGATCCAGCGGTGGCCTTCAGGTTTTTACAGGATTTTTATTCCTGACGAACGACCGTTTGTAAAAATTTTATCCCAGCGACCTAATCTGGACGATGGAGGGCGATGCCCTATCCTGAGATCCTGGAGGGTGAGATGGGACGCTGGATGAAGATCAGTGGGATCCTGGTGGCTCTGGCGGTGCTGGCCGCGTGCGCCCCTCCCACCCCGCTGGCCCCGACGGCGACGCCGATGGCGCCGGCCCAGCCTCAACCGAGCCCCACGGCCGCGGCCTCGCCAACGCCCGCGGTGAAGACGATCGTCCTGGGGTTCACGGCTTCTCAGACCGGCAAGCTGACCAAGGAATCCAAAGAACAGGTTCAGGGCCTGCAGCTATGGCTGGAGGATCTGAAGCGGGCGGGCGGCATCCGGTTGCCGGACGGCACAACCATCCAGGTGGAGCTGAAGTTCTATGATGACGAGAGCACCAAAGAGCGGGTCCAGCAGCTCTACGTGAAGCTGATCACGGAGGACAAGGCCGATTTCCTCATCAGCCCTTACAGCAGCGGCCTGGCCGACGCAGCAGCGGTGATCGCGGAGCAATACGGCAAGCTCATGATCACCACCGGCGCCGCTTCCGACAGCACCTACGAAAAGGGCTATCAACACATCTTCCAGATCTACACCCCGGCCAGCCGCTACCTGACCGGGGCCATCGACTTCCTCAAGAAGATGGATCCCAGCGCCAAGCGCATCGCGATCGTCTACGAGAACGAGAAGTTCTCCACCGATGTGGTGAAGGCAGCCAAGCCTTACGCGGAGAGCCAGGGTTTCGAGGTGGTGCTCTTTGAGGGTTACGAAACGGGGACCACCGACTTCGGGCCCTTCATCAATAAGATCGTGGCAGCCAATCCGGATGCGATCATCGGCGGCGGTCACTTCCAGGATGGGTCCACGCTGGCCAAGCAGCTGTTCGAGAAGAAGGTGCCTGTGAAGATGATCGCCCTGTTAGTAGCCCCGGCGGTGCCTGAGTTCGCTCAACTGGGCGACGCGGCCGTGGGGGTGATCGGCCCCAGCCAGTGGGAGCCCGGCGCCAAATACTCGCCGGATACCGCCA
>JAUQQB010000282.1 GCA_030550075.1 Chloroflexota bacterium
AGGGGACCAATCGTTTCGTGCCCGGCTGCGAACGAGGCGCTGGATTTGCGGGGGCGGGCCCAGGGCTCGCCTGGATGGAGACCTCTATCCGGGGTGTTTCTCCTGCGGTTCCATCGCCCGTCGCAGCCCCCACAGGAGGGCCAGCGTTAGCGTGTAGAACCCGAACGAGAGGGCGAACAGCCCCCGATAGCCGATAAGGTCCGCGATCAGGCCGCCCAGGGCGGTGGAAAGCAGGGCAACCCCCAGGATGGTGTTGGTGAGGCCGATGGTGAGGGGCCGATCGTGCCCCGGAGCGATCTCTAAGAGCAGCGACATCCCCCCAATGGCTGCCCCTGAGGCATACGCTCCGCTCAGGATGAATACCGGGAGCATCAGATAGGGGGCCAGGTCCGGCCACGGCCCGCGGAGCGGCCCCACCATGAGGGCCCACAGGACGCCGAGCAGGCCGCTCAGGGTCGCCCCCTCCAGCACCGCTCGATGCCCTCGCCGGACGCTGATCCAGCTCCACAGCAGGTTCGAGAGCAGCGAGGCGCCGACGTTAAACCCCAGATACATCCCGATCATCTCGTCGGGCACCTGCAACTCCCGGACCGCGTAGGCGGTGAAAAACGGGGTGGCGATGGCGGCCCACATCAGGGCCACCCGGGCCCCCAGGAAGAGACGATAGGAAGTCCGTCGCCACAGGGCGCGGATCGCCTCCCGCCACGGGGTCGGCGGGGCATGTCCATCCGGCGCGGGGCTGGGCGGTTCCACCACCATTGCGAAAGCGGCCATGCCGATGGAGGTGAACACCGCGAAGATCAGGAACAGCAGGGCGACGTTGTGCGGGAAGGCCAGGCCGGCCTGCTCCTGAAGGAGCAGGCGAACCATCCCGCTGGCGGCCAGGCCCAGGAGCCCGCCGAAGAAGAGCCGGGCAGCGAAGAACACGCCGCGCTGGCGGGGCGGGATGGTCTTGCCCACGATTTCCATAAACGGCAGGCCGGAGATCCCGGAGGCCAGGGAGATCCCGAAATACGGTATGAAGAAAGCGAGGAGCATGCCCGTGGGGTGTGGGGCAGCCAGCCAGACTCCCAGGGCCATGGCGAAGGCGCCGGCCGCTCGCACCAGGGCCATCTGTCGGTAAAGGCCCAGGTAGTAAACGCGATGCCGCATCCGATGGGAAACCAGCAACTGGGGCAGGAACCACAGCCCGTCCCGCATCGGGGAAACCAGCGCCAGCAGGAGGTTCGGGGCCCCCAGGCGGGAGAGGAACCAGACCAGCACCAGGTTGGGATCCAGGATGGTCTCGGCGAAGATAAAGAGCGCCCCGTTCACCACCCCCACGGTGAAATTCCGGCGGAGGTGGGGATCATGAAATCCCTCCGGCGAGCGCAGGGAGGCTCGCAAGCGTGCGGACCGCATCCGCCAATCCCGCCAGATCTGCATCCGCATTTATCCCTCCGATAGAGCATGGCGAGCGGCTTCCGCTTTCCCCAGCATGGGCAGCGCCCACCCCAGCCCTCCGATCACGAGAAACAGCGCGATGCCCATCCCGATCAGGGCGGGGAGGAGCGTCAGGGCCCGGGCTTCCGCAGAGAGCGGGGCGATAAAGGCGCCGCTCAGGGCGATGGCCCCGGCGTTCCAGAGGCCATGGATCAGCCAGGCGAAGAGATACGCCCCGATCCCTTCGAGGAAACGACCCCGGCGTATGCAACTCCAGGCCCATCCCATCAGCCCTCCATTCCAGATGTGAAGCGCCGAGGCGCCCAGGCGGCCCACCGCCGTCAGCGCCCATGGGATCCCCGGTTGCCAGCTCAACAGGTTCTCCGCCAGCGCGAAGCCCGCTCCCCCGATCGCCCCCCACAGGATCAGCGAAACCCTGGAGGCCATGGGGTCCCGCATCCGCAGAACCGCAGGAAGGGGCTTGAGCGCTTCCTCAATGGCGGGAATCAGCACCACCGCCCCGATCAGGATCCCGATCCAGAGCCAGGGATCCGCCATCAGGCGCTCCACCCGCAGGGTCGGAATCTCCTCCGGCGAGAAGCCCTGAGGGAACCACATGTTGAGAAAGCCGGGTCCCTCCAGGAGCACCCGCCCCAGGAGCAGGGTGAGCGCCAGCATGACCACGACGATGCCCTCCAGGAACAGGGCCAGCGCGGGAACCAGGAAACCGCCCAGCCCCAACCCCCACCAGCTCGCACGATGGGTCCACGGGGCTTGCAGGCGCCAGCGCAGGAAGTTGAACCACATGAAGGGCCCCAGCATGGCCACCCCGATGTGGTATGGCGCGATCAGCAGGGGCAGCTGGGGGGCGAGGGCCTCGGCGATCGCGCCGGAACCGATGAGGATCACCAGGAGAACCATCGTCCGCCCCAGGGCTCGGGCCTCCGCTCCGGGGAAGGGCCGATCCGGCTCCCCCCGGGCGATCCGCATCCCTTCCCAGAACAGGCCGCCTCCGATCAGCAAGCCAAGGGCCAGCAATCCGGGAGGGGGCGCGGGAAGCTGGAACATCGCCGCCAGGGCCGCCAGGCCGATCCAGAGGCTGACCAGCACCCCCCCGCCCAGCACACCGGCCCCTATCCACAGGAGCCCCGTGGATGGAGCATAGGGAGGGGCGATTTCCTGAACGGCAGGCGGAGAGACCTCAGGATACGAGGATTCCATCACCGGTTCCATAAAGGGTGTCCACGAATGGCGGGCACGAATACACGAATAATGATGCCGGGTAGGGGCAGGCTCGAAAGCCTGCCCGGATTAAGCGATCCCGGAGCGTTGCCCCTGCCGTGAACGGCGCGCCATTATGGAAGGCAGGGCCGTCCACGAATGATGGGCACGAATACACGAATGATGCCGCGTAGGGGCAGGCTCGAAAGCCTGCCCGGATTAAGCGATCCCGGAGCGTTGCCCCTGCCGTGAACGGCGCGCCATGGAAGGCGGGGCCGTCCACGAATGGCGGGCACGAATACACGAATGATGCCGCGTAGGGGCAGGCTCGAAAGCCTGCCCGGATTAAGCGATCCCGGAGCGTTGCCCCTGCCGTGAACGGCGCGCCATGGAAGGCGGGGCCGTCCACGAATGGTGGGCACGAATACACGAATGATGCGTTCACGGTAGAGGCGACCCTGTATGGTTGCCCCTGCTGAAGGCGCGCCATGGAAGGCAGGGCCGTCCACGAATGGTGGGCACGAATACACGAATGATGCGTTCACGGTAAGGGCGACCCCCTATGGTTGCCCCTGTTGAAGGCGCGCCATTATGGAAGGCAGGGCCGTCCCACGAATGGCGGGCACGAATAACGAATGATGCGTTCACGGTAAGGGCGACCCCCTATGGTTGCCCCTGTTGAAGGCGCGCCATTATGGAAGGCGGGGCCGTCCACGAATGGTGGGCACGAATACACGAATGATGCATTCACGGTAAGGGCGACCCTGTATGGTTGCCCCTGCCGTGAACGGCGCGCCATTATTTTGCGTGGGGGCTTTCCCTATTTCTCTTCTATGATCACCTCCAGCAACCGATCCCCGGGGGGCGCACCCGGATCCGTCTCCGGATCCCGCGGGCGGAGCGCGCGGATGACTTCCATCCCCTCGACCACGCGCCCGAAGAGCGTGTAACGGCCGTTCAGCTGCGGGAGCGGCGCCATCGTGATGAAGAACTGGCTCCCGTTGGTGTTCGGGCCCGCGTTCAGCATTCCGACCATGCCGGGCGTATCGAAGGTCAGCGTCTCCGTGATCTCATCCGGGATCGTATAGCCGGGCCCGCCGAACCCGGTGCCGCTGGGATCCCCGGTGATGGCGACCACATCGGTGATGACGTAGTGGAAGGTGATCTCGTTATACCATCCCTGCCGGGCCAGGAAGACGAAGTTGTTGACCGTGACAGGCGCCCGGTCCGCGAACAGCTCGATCACCACATCGCCCTTTTCGGTTTTCAGAACGGCCCGGTAATGACGAGCCGGGTCGATGCTCATCGGAGGTGGAGCCTCGAACTGCCGGTCCTGAAGCCGGGCCAGCTTCACCATGGCCTCCAGGTGGGCGTATTCCAGGTAATTCAGGGTTTGGGGCCACGGCCGGCCGTTCACCAGCAGGAAGGGCGTGCCGGGCAGCCCCAGGGCCACGGCTTCCGCATAAGCCGCTTCCACCTTCGCCCGATAACGGCCCTCCTCCAGATCCCGGCGGAATCGCTCCCCATCCAGCCCCAGGGATCGGGCGGCCGAGACCAGGGTCTCGGTGATGTTGGAGCTGGCGATCCATTCCGATTGATGATCGTAAAGCCAGTCGTGCATCTCCCAGAACTTCCCCTGGGCGCCAGCCGCCTCGCTGGCCTCGGCGGTGATCATGGCCTTATCGTGGATGGTCCGCAGCGGGAAGTGCCGATAGATCACGCGAACTTCATTCGGGTAGGCGTCTACCAGACGCCGGAGCAGCGGCGCGAGCTGCCCGCAGTACGGTCACTGGAAATCGCCCCATTCAATGAAGGTGACCCGCGCCTCCGCCGCCCCTTTACTCCAGTCCTCCGGCGTGGGGAAGAGAATACGCTGGAGGTCCGGCGTCGCCGCCGGGGTTGCCGAAGGGCTCGGCTCCGGCGACGGGCTGGGCGACGGCGAAGCCGTCGGAGAGGGAGA
>JAUQQB010000283.1 GCA_030550075.1 Chloroflexota bacterium
ATCAGGACCCGGAGGAAGTTTATCAGCAGCTGCTCCGCTATCTGGAGGCGCATGCCCCGAAGACGGTGCGCTGGGAGGTCATCCGCATGGCCGGGGTGCGGGCCTCGCTGACCGACCGGAACCATCCGGCGGTGCAGGCCCTGAGCCGCGCTCTGGAGGCCGTTTGGGGGCGGCGTCCGCTCTTCAAGCGGGAGGGAGGAACGGTTCCCATTGTCACTCAGCTCAAGGAGATCCTGGGGGTGGAATCGGTGCTGACCGGCTTCGGGTTGCCCGACGACAACTTTCATGCCCCCAATGAGAAGCTCCATCTGCCCACCTGGTCTCGGGGAATCAATGCGCTGGTGCACTTCTTTTACAACTATGGCGAGCTTTAAGTGGAAAGGGATAGCATAGCCATCTCTTTTCACTTAAAGTTTTCTCCCCATATACAATGGGCCTGTTGCCTGATTCACCCCGCCCCCAAAAGCCCCTTACTGGAATTACGCAACAGGTCTAACAGAACAACAAGGCCCCGACCGATACCGGTCGGGGCCTATCGCCTTCTCTCCGAGGCGCTCTTTGAGCGAGACGCTACATGCTTCGGGCGTTGTAGCCGGGACCCTCCTTGTAGAACTTGTAGTTGAAAGGAATATCCTCGCGAAGGTTAACCACTTCGCCCCCTGCTGCCTCGTAGCGCTCGATGTCTCCTGGCGCACGCATGAGCATACGGACCTGACCGGGCTTCATCGTGTAGGCTTCAGGGACCTCGTCCTCGGGGAAGATGGCCTCATAGGGGCACTCAGGGACGCAGGCGCCGCAGTCGATGCAGGTGTCCGGATCGATGTAATACCAGGGCCACTGGTCTTCGGGCTTGCCGGGGACGATGCACTCGACCGGGCAGACCTGGGCGCACGCGCCGTCGCGCAGACAAAGGCTGGTGATGATGTGCGTCATCGCTTCCCTCCTGTGATAGAGTTGCAGAATCTGGGCTCTTTGGGGATTCAGAATGCCCTCGGCATTCGGTCGTCAGAAAAAGTTCGAGGCCATTCTATCCTGGAAGCAGAGACCGTGTCAATACCCTGCAAGGCGGTTTAAAAAGTAAGGGAGAACAAGGAGCTAGCCAGGCCGCTGAAGGCGGCTTTCCCTGCCCCCCAACCCTCACTGTAATGACGCAACAGGTCTACAGTTGTTGCATGGCCCATTCCGCATGCTCCTGGAGCATTGGGTCCTCATGTTTCCGCCATGCTTGAATCCAGGAGTCCAGTGCTTTCGCCCGCAGATTCCCAGCGATCACCAGGGCATTGCGTATCAGCCCCCGCCACTTCGCGCGGCGGATGGCGCTACGGCGGAATCGAGCCCGGAATGCCCCTTCGTCCATTTGAAGAACCTCTTCCAGCAGCATTCGGGCGATTCCCTCTCGGGGCTGGAAGGCAAGCTCTGTGGTCGGCCGGGCGAATCGCTGGTTCCAGGGACACACCTCCTGGCAGATATCGCAACCGAATAGCCAGTCCCCGATCACTGGCCGCAGGTCTTCCGGGATCTCCTCCCGCCGCTCGATCGTCAAATACGAGAGGCAACGCTCCGCCTCCAGTGTCCGATCCGGCCGGATGCATCCGGTAGGGCATGCATCGATGCATCGGGTGCATGTCCCGCAATGATCGAAGGGGAAAGGCGGATCCGGATCCAGATCCAGATCCACCAGAAGCACCCCAAGGAATAGATAGGATCCGAGGCGGGGATGAATCAGCATGCTGTTCTTCCCGATCCACCCCAGCCCGGCTTGCATGGCCCAGGCCCGCTCCAGCACCGGCCCTGTGTCCACATAGATCTTCCCCCGGACGGGCTGGCCGGCTTCCTGATTCAGGAATTCCAGGAGGTCATGGAGGCGCTCCGCGATGACCTCGTGGTAATCCTCTCCCCAGGCGTAGCGGGCCACCCGGCCGCGCGGCCGATCATCCAGCGGGGGATGTTCCCCGGCGTAGTAATTCATGGCCACGACGATGATCGAACGGGCTTCCGACCAGAGGCTCCGCACGTCCCGGCGCTTCTCAATCGCATCTGGACGGGCGAGATAAGCCATGGTCGCCGCGCGACCTGCCCCAACCCATTCTTCATACTGCGCCGCGAAAGGAGTGGGCCCAGCCCGCGCCACCCCCACAAGGTCGACCCCGAGGTCCCGGGCATAAGCTTTCATGCGGGTTTTCAGGTCCATCGCATAAGCGCCCTCTCCGTTTTGAGCCCGGTCGTTAACGGCCCGGATCTTCTTATCGCAGGCGCTGGGGTTTCTCTTTCGTCCAGGCAAGCAGTCGTTTGAGTGGCCAGGTGTTGGCGATATCCGAGGGGGTAGCCCAGGCTCGCCGGGCCACCGCCACGCCGAAGTGGATCAGATCGAATTCCCCGGGGCTGTGGGCATCGGTGCTGATCACCAGCTTGCATCCCAGCTCCAGCGCCCGCCGGGCCAGGATGTCCGGGAGATCCAGCCGGGCTGGGTTCGCGTTGATCTCTAACAGCGTCCCCGTCTCCGCCGCCGCCCGCAGGATAGCCTCCCAGTCCGCATCCGCCCCTTCCCGCTCCCCCAGCAACCGTCCGGTTGGATGCGCGATGATGTGCACATACGGATGCCGGATGGCGGCCAGGAAACGGGCCGTCACCCGCTCCCGATCCTGGCGCAGGCCGGTGTGCACCGAGGCCACCACCAGATCCAGCGCGGCCAGGACCTCATCAGGGTAATCCAGGGTGCCGTCGGCCCGGATCTCCACCTCCGCGCCGTGGAGCACCCGAAAGCCATCTCCGAGCTCTGCGTTGACCGCCTCGATCTCCCGACGCTGTTCCCACAGGCGCTCCGGCGTCAGGCCCTTCGCCACCCCCAGGCTCTGGGAGTGGTCGGTGAGCAGCATGTAGCGATAGCCTTTGGCCCTGGCCGCCCGGGCCATCTCCCGGATGGAGGCCTGGCCATCGCTCCACACGCTGTGAACCTGCAGATCCCCCTGAAGGTCCTCTACTTCGATCAGCCGGGGGAGACGCCCTTCGAGGGCCGCCTCGATTTCCCCGCGTCCCTCCCGCAACTCCGGTGGAATATAAGCCAGGCCCAGACGGGTATAGACTTCCTCCTCTGTCGCACAGAGGATCTCCTGCTCCGTCTCCACCCGGGTGAGGGCGTATTCGCTGAGGCTGTAGCCGCGCTTCAGGGCGTGTTCCCGCAACTGGATGTTATGCTGCTGGCTGCCCGTGAAGTATTGCAGCGCCGTCCCCCAGCGCGCCGCCTCGATCACCCGCAGATCCGCTTGCAGGCCGTTCCGCAACCGCACGCTGGATTTCGTGGAGCCTTTCAGGAGCACCGTCTCCACGATAGGAAGCGAGGTGAAGCGTTCCATCACGAGCTCCGGATCCTTTGCCGCCACCAGGAAATCCAGGTCGCCGATGGTATCCTTCATCCGGCGGAAGGAGCCGGCGGCAGCCAGCCGTTGCACGCCAGGGACTTCCTGGAGGGCCTTCAGGATTTCCTGGGCCAGGGGCCAGGCCACGCCCAGGGGGACGCGCCCGGCGATCTTCCGGCGCTTGACCGCCTCGATGCCCGCCAGGATCTTGCTTTCGAGCTTGGCGCCGAAGCCGGGCAGACTCCGGAGCTTCCCGGCGCGAGCGGCCTCCTCCAGCTCCTCTATGGTGGTGATCCCCAGCTTCTCCCATACGGCCTTAATGCGTTTGGGGCCCATATCGGGGATCTGGCGCATCTCCAGGAGGCTCTGAGGGATCTCGCTTTTCAGGCGCTCGTAGAGCTCCAGGCGGCCGGTGCGGAGCAGGGAGTCGATCTTCTCCTCGATGGCCTCGCCCACGCCGGGGATGGTGCGCAGGGCCCCTTCCTGCCAGAGGTCGTAGATATCCCGCCCCAGGGCGGCGATGTTCTCCGCCGCCCGCCGGTAAGCCATGACCTTATAGGGGATCTCCCCCTGGATCTCCAGCATGTCGGCGATGTTCTCGAAGATCTGGGCGATCTCCTGATTGGTCCACCGCCGTTCCATCGCCGCCTCCTTACCCGTTCTTCACACCACGGTCTGGAAGGGGAAAGAAATCCCGGGTCGGATCGGGCCTTACACCTCCCGACTCTCATCATACCTCGAATGGACGAGAGGGGAGCAATGAGCGGGCGAGGGGCTTCCCCGCTCTCCTCTTGAGCGCCTCACGGCTGATGAGGCGGCGTGGGGGCGGGTGAGGGATGTTCCCGGTCACGGCTGGGGGTGGGTCCCTTCGGGGGGATCCACGCCGATCTCGCGCAGGCCGAGGGCGGCGAATCCCCCCACCAGCATCATGAGCAGCCCGGCTCCCAGGAGCACCGGCCGGGGCCCCCAGAGCTGCCCGAAAAGCCCGGCGCTCCCTTGAGCGAAGGCCAGCGCGCCATTTACGGTCAGGTTCACCAGGCTATCGACCCGCCCGCGCAGGCTGTTCGGGGTGATCTGCTGGATCAGAGTGGCCAGGCCTGCGCGGGCCACCACAACGCAGAGCCCCATCGCCAGGGCGGCCAGGAGCACGAAGCCAAAGGTCTGGGCCTGGCTGAAGGCAATGGTCGAGAGCCCTGCGGCGGCCAGGAAGAGCCCCACCACAAGATGGGAGGGAATCCGATGGC
>JAUQQB010000284.1 GCA_030550075.1 Chloroflexota bacterium
CCCCACGGCCCAAAGGGCCGTGGGGAGGGGGGAGAAAGGGGGGTGGGGCCCTTCCGCACGCTTCGCGGGAGCTCCGAACGGAATGCGGCCCGGCTGAATAGTTACGATTATCGCTTGGGGTGTCAGCCAGAGGGTGAGGACGATCGCCGTGGCAAAGCGCAGCTCCGGCTCCTGATGGCGGGGCCAGAACCGGAAGGCGGTGATCGTCCCGGCGAGGGCACGGAGAGCCGCAAGGGCATCGTCCAGGCGGGGCCATCCCAGCAGATCCGGGTAAACGGTCCCCACGAAGCGCAGATATCCTGGGGTGGCCTCCGGGAGCCACGCCAGCGAGAGCCCAATCAGACCGGCGCCCGATAGCAGAAAGCCCAGCCACGCCCGGCGGCCCCATGAGCCCTCCATCAGCCACATGGCCAGGATCCCTAACTGCAGGTGTGGTTTATACAGCGATAAGCCGGCCGCAGCACGACGACTCCCACCGTGGCCCATGCCAGTTGGCGAGGGTGGGGAAGGGGAGAAAGGCTATCGCCGGAGATCGGCAATCCGACGGCACAAGCCCATGCACCCAAGGAGGGTAGTGCCCACATTGTGAATGAAACCGGGCATTAGGGATTTGGGGGCGCGCCGAAGGCGCGCCCCCAAATCCCTAACTTCCTTGCCTCTCCCCACGGCCCGAAGGGCCGTGGGAAGAGGCAGAAGAGCGGATCATTCATGCTGTGAACACTACCAAGAGTTTTTAGACAACCCCTGAAAGCCTGCTTCACACTCCGCTGCGGTTCGACAGGGCACTATGATGGCGCTTGCACTCTTTGATGACCTGGGGCATAAAGTCACTAATGCTACAAGTAGTTTGGACCTCTATTGCCGCCCACCGCTGAAGTGGTCGGCTCAGATGGCGATGCCCTAACAGGCGATCCATGCGCTTCGCCTCCGGTGCAGACAGTTAGGGCATAAATGAGTAACCGGGCATCCTGAATCCATCTATCAATGGAAGGCATTCAATGCGCCAAAACTGGGCGTATATCCTGTTCACTGGCGCTATTTTGCTGGTCTACCTGCTCATCCTGAACCGTTACGGGTCGGCGATCCCGGCTGCTATGCCCCCGGAAGAGATCAATTTTTCCGGTCTGGCCCGGAGCATTGCGGAGGGGAGGGGAGCCTTCTTTGCCATCCCCAGCGAGATCGTTCCCTCCCCTATGGAAAATCCCCGGAGATTCTACGTTCCTGTCCTCTCCTATGCGTTTGCCCTCAGCGGCTGGGGGAGCGTCTGGGGCTTTGATCTGCTTCCTCTGCGGTGGTTCGATCGCATTCTGGGTGCGCTGGATCTTCTCCTGCTCATTGGGCTGGCCCGCCGCTGGGGGGTGCCGCGCGGGCTGGCGTTGCTGGCTGCCTTCTGGACCTCTATGGACATCATCTACCAGATGGTAGGCAACATGATCCGCCCGGAGGTGTTCTCTCTTTTCGGGATTTTCCTGGGGCTGTGGGCATTCACCGATGGCTGGGAACGGAAGGGAATGAAGTGGTGGCTGGCTTCGGGCGCCTGCTTTGCGGTTGCCCTTTTTGCCCACTTCTGGCAGGCTTTTTACATTGCGGCCTGGCTGGCGCTGGCCCTTCTCTGGTGCCGGCAGTGGAAAGGCCTGGCGGTTTTCCTCGCTCCCAGCATCGCGGCCTGCTTTCTCTGGCTTCTCTATGTCTTCCAGGATTGGGAGTGGTTCCGTTTCCTCTCCCAATTGATGGTTCAGGATAAAACATCTGCAAACTGGATAAGCTTTGTTTTCCGACTTCTGGGGATTCATACCTTCCAGAGCATCTTAGGGATTTATCCTTCCAATTCGCCTGTCTGGGTTGCGTTACTCCTGACACTGACGTGGGCGGGAATCCGGCGCCATCTCGTTGCACCCCTCTGGATATGGGGTCTGTTCGGGGTGGCCTACGTGATTGCCTACATGAACCCTCATCCCTGGTATGCGGGGTGGTTTACGCCCTTCGGGTATCTGGCGCTGGCGCTCTTCGGGAGCCAGGTGGTCCTCCCTCGAGCCGGAGGCCGGGCGGTGCCCATCCTGCTGGTCCTGGCGCTATTATGGTCTGGCTATCAGGTGATCCAGGTGGCGCAGTGCTGGCAGGCGGCGCCGGCGATCCATCAGGCCCACCAGGTATTCTTCCAGGAGCTGGCAGCGGAACTGCCCCCGGGTAGCGCCTTCGGGCTTCGCAGTGTGCCAGACCCCTCTTTTGTCCTTTATGAATCCCGTCGTGACCTGATCCTTTACGTCATGACCGGCTATCCCATCTCCCTGGATTTCCTCCCTCAACTGGATGGGATCATCGGTGTATCTGGATGGATTTCTCTCTCGGAGCTTCCACCTCATCGTATCCGGCGGGAGTGGCGCATGCCTGGCGTTGTGACAGACTATTCTGTCCTGTGGGTGGAGCTGCTCCCCTCCGACTGAAGAGGCTTCTGGGCGAAGAAGACGCCTATACTGGCCCGGTGGACTCTGCAGGCCAGGTCGGCCACTGGCAGCAGCAACAGGGTCAGAACCGCGCCGCTTAGGCGGTAGAGCATCCGGACTGCGGTCCTCGTCGCGGTATATGCGACCGGCGTTGAGGAGGAGGGGAGCAGCGAAAGCGCGAATATCCCCGCTTCATCCAGCGGGCTGCCGCTCGCCTGGGCCTTTAGATACAACCCGGCCCTGGCAAGGAGCCGTCGGATTCCCTCAGGTGATGGCACGGTGATATGGCGAGGGGCCTCTGTAAACCCAATCCAGCGAGCACCCAGCCATCGGCTCTGCCAGCCCGTTATGACGGGCCCCAGCACTACAACCCACCCGCCCGGACGCAATAACTGGCCCGCAGCCTGGAGTGTCTTCACTGGCTCTGGCAGGTGCTCCACTACGTGGTAAAACGTGATCAGGTCAAATGTGCCAGGAGGAAGGTCAGCCGTCTCCAGCAAGCCGCTGATCGTTCTCAGCCCGAATCGTTCCCGGGCTACCCGTAGGGCTCGCTCGTCTGGATCCAGGACTGTGCAGTCAAATCCGGCTTTCTGGAAAAAGGCTGCCCGATGCCCTGTCCCCCCGCCCACATCCAGCATGCGCCCGCCCCGCAATCCCGTGACCCGTTGAACTTGGCGGACAGAGTGGTGATAGATGGGTCCATAGAACAGATGGGTTTCCAGTGCATACAGCAGGCGATGCACCCGGTGAGCATAACATGCTTGGTCAAGGGAGTAATACTCCGGATATGCGACCAGGAGTTCCTGCTGAGAAGGCATAGGGTCTAACATACCGCTGCCACATTCCTGACAGCGGCGGAATGTCCACAGGCGATCACTGAGTCTTAATCGGTCCCGAATGTTGGTAAATAGGGGCTCGCCCAGAATGCCCCCACACAAAACGCACCGTCTAGGCCCCTTCATCCATGCCCCCGAGCATAGCGAGTTTTCCAGGCAATACGTCCTAGAACGAAAATTCGTAACCGGGCGGACATGCGCTCCCAGATACGGGAATTGGTGAGGTATCGGGACCATCCATCCGGTCCCAGCGCAAGAAAGCGAACCACCAGCGTTAATAAGTTGAAAGCCTGGCGATGAATCATCCCTGCCAGTGCGGTGTTGGCCTCTATAGAGAATAAAGCAGCCCGCCGCACCCGGCTTTTCCGGGATGGTTCGCTCTGCCAGCGGGAGAAATGCCGGTGAAAGACGATTTCCAGCTGCTCCCGGAACTCCTTTAACGAGGCACTGCGTCGGACAGTTTGAGAGCCGGAGTGAACGCGAAATCCGGAGAGGGGTCTGGGGTCATATACGGCTGGCCCAGCAGCAGCCAGTTTAAGCCAGAAATCCCAATCAGCAGTGTACCAGAGGGTTTCATCCATACCACCAACCGCGATAGCGAGGTCGCGCCGGAACACTGGTGCCGAAATCGCAATAAAATTCTGAACCAGCAGTCGTTCTATTAACATATCGGAAGAAATTATAGCAGGCGCAGGAGGCAGAGGACACCGCCACAATCCCTGCGCATGGCCTTCTTCATCTATAAAGATGGCAGCATGTAGGAAAAAACCCACATCGGGAAACTCATTAATTAACGACTTTAAGATGTCTAGACGCCCTGGCAGCCAGAGGTCGTCCTGATGTAGAAAACAGACATATTCACCCGTCGCAAGCCTTAATGCGTAATTGGTATTCGCAACCCAATTTCCCTGTTTTCTCTGATGGACCACAAGATGCAGCCAATTCTGATAAGCAGCAACGATGGAGAGTGTTCCATCTGTGGAACCATCATCTACTACGATGCACTCTATGTCCTTGTCGCCCTGCATGACGATGGACTCTAATGCAACTGGCAGGTAGAGCTCCCCGTTGTAGGTTGGAATTAGAACGGATAGCCAGGGCGAATCCATCGCCGCTGCTCCTGAGGGAGGATTTTTACATGGGCCTCGGGCCCTCGCAAAAGCAATCCCTTGAGTGATGCCTTGGAGATTCAACGTCGCTGATAGGCGTCCCCCAGAATGCTGAACAGGAACGCGTGGAAAAAGGTCTGGATCCCCAGGGCGATCAGCGTGGAGCCGAAAATCATCAAACGGGTATGCCCGGAGACC
>JAUQQB010000285.1 GCA_030550075.1 Chloroflexota bacterium
CGACTGCCTGACCGTCCAGGCGGATGTGGTTTCCCTGGCCGCGCAGGAATGGAAGACGTGGCTGGCGCAGGTGGAGCCGGCCGATGAGGAGGAGGCGTGGCTGCTGGCCCAGGTCAAAGCGTGGGACGGGCAGATGGATGCGGGAGAGGTGGCCCCGACGGTCGTGGCGACCGTGGAGTGGATGCTGCTGCAGCGGCTTCTGAAACCTCGCCTGGGGCGGGCATGGCGTCGGTATCTGGGGGAACCCCTGAACGCCTTTCTGCCCGGCCACTCGTTTTATCGGACTGCTCCCCACGCGCTGCGGGAGATCCTGCGGCGAGGGGATTCTTTCTGGCTAAGGGAACGTTCGGCGGCGGAGTGGGTCGCGGAGGCGTTCCGGGAAGCGATTCGATGGTTGCGAAGGCGGCTGGGGGAGAACCCCGTCCGATGGACCTGGGGGCGCATCCATCGGGTGACCCTCCGGCATGTGCTGGGCCAGATTCCGGTGCTGGCGCCGTTCTTCAATCGGGGCCCCTTCCCTCTGGGCGGCGACGGCGACACGCCGCTACAGGCGGGCTTTCAGGGGAATCAATTCGGCGGCCCCCTGGGGGCGCTCCCTTCGTGGCGGTTCGTGGCCGATCTCAGCGACTGGGACCATTGTCAGGCGGTGCTTCCGGGAGGCCAGGGAGGCTCCCCGGCTTCCCGGCATTACTTCGATCAATTCCGCTTGTGGTATGAAGGACGGGCCCGGTCCATGTTCTGGCGCCCGGAAACCGTTCGGGCCCACACGCGTCGGATGTGGCGGATGGAGCCAGCGGGACGAGAGGTTCCCTATTAAGGTAATATAATCACATATGCACCCCCTCATATCCGGGATGCCGAAAATGGGGACTCGGGTCGCTTTGCATTTGCGGGATCCGGAATTGATTCGCTGGGCGATCGCTTACACGCATGCCTCCAGCGTTTCGGAGGCCATTGAGCGCGCCCTGATTGAGCTCCGACGGATGGTTCAGGAGCGGCGAAGGGCAGCGCTGGAGCAGTTCTACGGGATCTAGAAGGAGGCGGATGAACTGGAGGCTGCGGTCACCGAGCTGAAGGAGGGATGGAGCGTATGGCGCGTCGAGCCCTGATGGACACCCCGGCATTGATCTGACATTTTCGAGGTCAAGCTCGTCTGGATAACATCTTGATGGATTATGATGAAGCGTATATTAGCGCCATTACGATCTACGAGCTGGAATATGGGGCAATTCGCGCCGGGCGGATTTCGGATTGGGAGGCCTTTCAGCGGGCCTTTCCTCTGACCGTCTTGACTTTCGGGGAGCTGGAAGCACGGCGGGCCGCAGCGGTTCAGGCAAACCTCGCTGCTCGCAATCTTCGGATTGGCGATCGCGATGCTCTAATCGCTGGAACAGCCCTACATCATGGCCTGGAATTGATTACGGCAAATCCTGGCGAGTTTGAGCGTGTGGATGGATTGCGGGTGATCCGGTTGGAGCTGTAGAAAGGCTGGGATTGCGCAGGGCAACGATGTTCGCATCTCACGGGAGGTCCTCGACCGCGTTGTCTATGGTGGTGCTGGACGGAAGTTACGGCGAAGGCGGCGGGCAGATCCTGCGCTCGGCTCTGGCTCTCTCCGCGCTCACCGGACGGCCGGTGCGGGTGGAGAACATCCGGGCCCGCCGTCCGAACCCTGGCCTTCAGGCGCAGCATCTGAGCGCGGTGAAGGCGGCCGCCATGCTCTGCCGGGCCCAGGTCCAGGGCGCCACCCTGGGCTCGACCACGCTGACCTTTGTTCCCCAGGCCCCGCCTTCCCCGGGCACATATACCGTGGACGTGGGGGCGGCCCGGGCGGGAGGCAGCGCCGGCTCCGTGACGCTGATCCTTCAGGCCATCCTGCTGCCCCTGGCTTATGCCCCCGGGACGTCGCGGGTGATGCTGCGGGGCGGCACCCATGTGCCCTGGAGCCCGCCTTTTCACTATGTGCGAGATGTGCTGTTGCCGTGCCTGGGCCGGATGGGATTGCAGGCCGAGGTCCATCTGGAGCGCTGGGGCTGGTATCCGATGGGTGGGGGGGAGATCCAGCTCTATGTCTATGGCCCGCTGGAGGGAGATGGATGGTATCGCCTGAAACCGATGACCCTGGACCAGCGGGGGCCGCTTCGCCGGTTGTGGGGATGGGCGGCGGTCTCGAACCTGCCCCTGGAGATCGCCAAGCGGATGGCGGGGCGGGCGAACCGGCTGTTGCGGGAGGCCGGCCTTCCCGATGAGGTGGAGGCCATTCAGGCGGAGAGCCCGGGGCCGGGGGCAGGGATCTTCCTGATTGCGGAATATGCCTCTATCCGGGCGGGCGCTTCTGCTTATGGCAAGAAGGGTGTGCCGGCGGAGAGGGTGGCGGAGGAAGCCGTGTCAGAGTTCCTGGCCTTCCACCGTTCCGGCGCGGCGGTGGATCCGCACCTGGCGGACCAGCTGATCCTTCCCCTCGCCCTCTCGTCGGGCGCCTCCCGCTTCATCACTTCCTGTATTACGGGCCACCTGCTCACCAGCATCTGGGTGGCCTGTCATTTCGTGGGGGATCGGTTCGAGGTCCGGGGGGAAGAAGGGAAGCCGGGCGAGGTGATCGTCCATCCGGTGGAGGAAGACCGCTCATGATCGAGATCGTCTTTCTGGGAACCTCCGCCTCCGCGCCATCCATCCGGCGCGGGCTGCCCGCCCACGTGGTCATGTTTGAGGATCGCCGGTTCCTGGTGGATTGCGGGGAGGGCACCCAGCGGCAATTGTTGAAAAGCGGGCTGGGCTTCCGGCGGCTGGAGACCATCCTGCTCACCCACGCCCATCTGGATCACATCCTGGGGCTGGCGGGCTTCCTCTCAACGGTGATGCGCTGGGAGATCCTCCCGCGGGTGGCGATCTACGGCCGGCGCGGGGCCATCGAACGCGTGAAGGATCTCATTTACCGGGTGGTCCTGCGGGGCGTGCGGCCGTCCATCGAGATCTCTTTCCACATCATTGAACCCGGGCTTCTGTTTGATGACGATAAGTTCAGCGTCTATGCCTTTCCGGTCAGCCACCGGGGAGGGGACAGCCTGGGCTATCTATTCCGGGAGAAACCGCGGCGTCCCTTCCTGGTGGAAAAGGCGGAGGCCCTGGGGATCCCGCCGGGCCCGGAGCGGCGCCGTCTGGTGCAGGGATACCCGGTGACCCTGCCGGATGGGCGGGTGGTGACGCCGGAGGAGGTGCTGGGGCCGCCGGTGGAGGGCGCCTCGCTGGCTCTGGTGGGCGACGCCGGACGGGTGGATGATCTGGTGGAAGCGGTGCAGGGGGTGGGAGCCCTGGTGATTGAGGCGACCTATCTGGAGCCGGATCGCGAGCTGGCCCGTCGTCACGATCACATCACGGCGGCGGAGGCGGGATGGCTGGCGCGGGCGGCGGAGGTGCAGCAACTAATCCTGACCCACCTTTCGCGGCGGTATCGGGAGCGCGAGATCCGCCAGGAGGCTCAGGCCTTTTTCCCGAACGTCTGGGTGGCGCGGGATTTCGATCGCTATCGGATCCTGAAGGACGGCCATCTGGAGGTGGAGCGGGCGGAGGTCCATGAAATCGAGGAGGAACAGGATGTCCTTGCGGAAAGCGAGCGTGCTGGAGCTGGCCACGGCGGCCTATGAGCTGGAGGCCCGGGTGCTGCGGGGCCTCCTCCGTCGGGATGCGGAAGGCCGCTGGTGGGTGGGCGAGACGCCGGTGGAGGAATGGCTCTCCGCCTATGAGGGTCATGAAGCCGTCCTCATCCTGGCTTCCCTCTCGGAGGAAACCCCACTGGCCCCCCGGGTCTGCCGCACATGCGGCCGGGAATACGTGGGCTGGGACTGCCCGCATTGTCGGGAGGTCCGCCGCCGCCTGCGGGGGCGGTAGCTTACTTTCGGGTAATGCTCTCAAATGATGGCCGGGCATTGGGGGGATTGGAAGGCGCGCCTTCCAACCTCCGCAACGTTCTTCCTTCCTGCTCTCCAGGCCGTGAGGAGGCGAGAGAAGCACAAGGAGATGGGATTAGAGATTTCCAGGCATTGAGATGGGGAGCCTCCAGTCCCTAAGCCAACCCCCGGAGAGATATTCTGCTCACCCCTCCCCGCGGCTCAAAGGGCCGGGGGGAGGGGCATCTCCCTGTCCATGGAGGCGGAGATGTCAACTGAGACGCGGGAGTTATATCGGTCCCATTACAAGTTACAAGAGCCTGCTGGAGATCCGTCGTCGGGCGGCCCGGCGAGATCTGATCTTCATGAGCACGCTTTTCTTCGTGGGCTGGATGGCAGGGTTGCTGTTCGGGACCACGGGGGAGAGCCGGGGTCTGTTCATGGCGCTATGGCTGTTGTTGCCCATAGGGCTGGGGCTGGGCCGCGCCCTGTGGCGCATGAATCTCTCGGATCAGCTGCTGGAGCTAATGGAATGGTTGGCGGATCGCCG
This sequence comes from Chloroflexota bacterium, assembly GCA_030550075.1. GTDB lineage: Bacteria > Chloroflexota > Anaerolineae > Thermoflexales > Thermoflexaceae > Thermoflexus. The sequence goes on from JAUQQB010000285.1 coordinate 4,438, forward strand.
CTGAAGACCCTTCCCATCAGGGATTTGGGGTGGGGCCTGTGAAGAGAAGGGCTTCATGCCTTGCGATGCTTGGGGTTTTCAGGGTTTGGGCCGGGGCCAAAGGCCCCGGCCC
>JAUQQB010000286.1 GCA_030550075.1 Chloroflexota bacterium
TCATCGATGCGTTGCTGGGCCTGGCGGGGGTGGCCTTCCTCATCGGGATCTGGAAAGGGCGGCGCTGGGGGGAGGCTTTCGAGGGGATCCTGCGGGCCTATGGAGGGATTGCGTTGGCTTTCGCCTTCCAGGTGTTGCTCTTCTACTGGGCCTATGGGGTTTCCTTCCCCTGGGGGCTACCGGATCTGGGATGGGGGTTTAAGTATTACCTGGACCTGCTGACCCTGAGCGCTTTCTGGCTGGATCTGCCGGGCTTGCCGGCGCCGCTCGGCCTGCCCACCGCGCTGATCCTGCCGGCATTGGGGGCAGCCGTCGGGGCCGGCGGATGGGCCGTTCTTCGACGGCTCCGTTTGGCTTAGAGCCAGTCGGAAAGCGCTGGTTTTAGGGCTTGGGGTCGGGTGCGGAAGATGCCCGGCCTCAGCCTTTTTGGTTAAACCAAAACAGGAGTTACGCAGTTGAAAGCTCTAAAGGTGGGACGGAATGGCCCCACCCTCCTTTTCTTCCCCCTCCCCACGGCTCAAAGGGCCGTGGGGAGGGGGAAGAAAAATCCTTGCCCCCATGGGAAACGAACTGCGTAAGTCCTACCAAAAGTTCGCCCATTCAGCTTCATGCGTGGGCTCACCCTTCGGGTATAGCGACGGCGTGTGCGTCGATTTCTCACCGGCGGCGACCTACATGATCGCGATGAACGACTTCATGGCCTCAGGCGGGGATGGCTACCCGGTGCTGATCAGCCGGGCATACACCCGGGAGCTGATGGATCAGGTCCTGGAGGCTTACATTCAGGCCAACAGCCCGGTGGCCCCGGCCATCCAGGGCCGCATCATCTGCACGGGCACCGGCTGCCCGACGGTGATGCCATAACGAAGGACTTACACAAGGAGGGGTGGGCGCAAAGCCCGCCCCTCCTTGCACAAATTGCCCCCTCCCCATGGCCCGAAGGGCCGTGGGGAGGGGGAGGATCCAGGGGGGTGGGGCCATTCCCCGGACCCAAACGGTATGATGACGGAAAAGCCCCGCTTACCGGTTCAAGCGCGAACCCTGATCCAGGCGGTCCGCAGCATCCACCCGAGAACCCCGATCCCGATCAGCAGGGCTCCAACGAACATCGCGAAACTTCCCCATTCCCCCCGCACCGGGATTTTCCCCAGATCCACCCATGGTCCGAGCTCGGTGGCCTGAACGACCTGGCGGGCGATGGCGTTGCTCACGAGCACTCCGCCCTGGAGAATCGTCAGGATGATCGCCGTCGCCGGGCGGGGTCGGGCCCGATACAGCCATGCAGCGGCCCAGGCGATCGGCACGCTGGCTCCAGTTAGAAGCTGCAGGATCCGGGGCAAGCGATCGGCCACTGTCGGGGCATACAGGCTCCCCGCGATCCCGAAGATCCCCAGGCCGATGGTGAACAGGATGGGGACGAGCGGACGGGCTTCTTCCTGAAGCCGCGAATCCCCCTGGCGGATCTCCGTGAGCAATGCCAGGAAGGCGCCCACCGTTCCGAAGGCCATCCCGGCCATCAGCCCGAGGCGGAGGAGCGCTTCCCGTTCCAGATAGAGGGTCCACCCGTGAACTCCCCCGGCGGGAGCTGCGCTTCGAAAGAGCGTCGGCCAGTGGTCCGGCCGAGCGGTAAGGGTCATGGCCGCCGAGAACTGGAACCCAATCCACGTCAGAAGGATGGCAGCGGCCAGGCTGGCAAGGATCCGCCAGCGCCCGAAGGCGGCCAGGTAAACCGCGGTGTAGGCGATGAGGAGGAGGGGGATGACCAGGAACCAGAACCAGGCCTGCAGGATGGTAGCTGGATAGAAAAACTGGGGATAAAGGGTTTGCAGGAAAAGGAGGGGGACGATCCCGGCGTTGATCCCAAAGGCCATGGCGAAGGGCATCGCTGCGATCAGGCGTTCCGATACGTGGGGTCGGGTCCGCGCGAGGATCACCGCCACCGGCAGGCCGGCGAGCCACAGGTTCATGAACACCATGTGCAGGAAAAAGCCGAAGACTTTCAGAGCGAACAGATAGCCAATGGGGATCGGCATCCCCAGCGGATCTGGTTTCGGGATCGGCGGCATCATCGCCCTCCTTTCTGCAGAGCGATCAGATAGGCAATCAGAGCCTCCCGCTCCGATTCATTCCCCAGCCACGGCGGCATCGCCGGATTCGTCCGGTGCAGATGCCGGATCGCATCGGCGATCATCTCGGGGGTCCAGGGCTGGATCAGCGGCCGTATCCCATTGTAGCCGTCCAGCGCATGACAGGATGAGCAATGATAGACATAGAGCGCCTCGCCGACCCGGACCTTCTGGGACTCCGGCAGGCGCGCGGGGTCCCGCAGCGCTTCCTCGGGCAACCCCAGCTCCTCTCGCAGGTAGAGCTGCAGCCACGGAGAGTGGGCGATCAGGCTATCCTGCTGGAAGAGGGCGGCCTCCGCCACCCGCACGCCCGGCGAGAAAATATAGCGCTCGATGCGGTAGGGCTTGCGGGGTCCTTCCCGAAGGAACTCCCCACTGGCGATGGCCACGATGCCGATGAGGAGCATCAGCAATGCTTCCGGCGGGTTGATCCAGCGCCCCCCACGGAGATAACCCAGGCCGAAGGCGGTCAGGGCGATGAGCGTCGCCCCGAAATTCAATGTCGTCATAATCAGCAACAGCGGGGCGCGGAGGATGTTCAGGCGGGCATGGTCTGGCAGCACGGCGAAAAATCCGATCCCCCCGATCAATATCAGGAACATCCCGACGACGGCCCAGCGCGAGATGCGGGGGATCAGTTTGTCCCGTAAGGCTTCAGGGGCCTGGAAGGAAAGATGCACCCCGATCCAGAGGGCGGCGATGGCCAGCGATCCTCCGGTCCGGATCAACATCTGGGGCAGGAAAGAGGGGTTAAAGAAGGCCACGAAGAAATTCGACTCGGGGGTCCAGCGCCCGGTGGTCAACATGAAGGCGGTGATGCCGGTGATCAGCATCAGGCTGAGCCAGGCCGAGGCGGCATAGATCCAGCCCATCGCCCTGTGCTCCCGGGGCCGCAGGCGATCCCAGAGGTAATAAAAGGCGAAAGCCGAGACGATCTCAATCACAAAGACCACCCATTCCGTGGCCCAGCCGAACACGAACACGTGAATGAGGGCGCTGGTGCTCTCCGGCGAGGTCAGGCCAATGGTCCACCAGATTCCCACGCCGGTGATCGCCCCGAAGACGATCGTCAACAGCACGAAGAAGCGGGTCAGATCCCGGAGATAATCCAGGACGTCCGCCCGGCCGTTCCGGTAAGCCCAGGTCACGCCGTCCGCCAGAAGGAATCCGCCTCCGACCGCGAACTGGGCCACAATGACATGGGGGATGGCGACCAGGGGGATCAGCATCGGGGCCGTCAGGAAAGGGACCACCCACACGGGATATTCCATCGCGACCTCCTGCAATCGCGTGTAGAATCCCGCCCACTCCGGGGAGGCGATTCCGGCCAAAGGCAACAGAACGCCTCTCACCCCTATCGCGGTTTAACGTGGCCCCGGGGCAAGTTTACATGCTCCAGCGCCCGCTTTCAACTCCCGATGAGGACATTTGAAGATGGATGGCCTGGCTTTCTCCCAACTTCCCATGGAGCTTTTGGGAATGGATCTGCCCGTCCAAATATCCGGGTGGGGTTTTGATGTGGTGGGGCTACCAAAGGCAGCCTCACCCCACCACGTTAAAATAATCCTGCATGAAGGTCATGGAGCCACAGATTCCTGTCTAATCATCGGAGGTCTTTCGCATGGTGTCGCCGGAGAAGGCTGCACAGCGTGGGGTGCCCAGCCTGATCTGGGGCCCGGGGCAGGCCCGGCGCCTGGAGCTCATGCGACAGTTCGTTCGCCTGGAAGCCGCCCGTGTCCTGGTGGATGGATGCGGGATCGGGATGTATGTGGAGGCCATCCAGGCTTTCACCGCAGAGGTCCACGGCCTGGATATCGAAGAAGCGTATCTCCGCGAGGCACAGGCTCGGGGTCTCCGTCTCCTGGTGGCCGCCGCTGCTGAGGCCCTCCCTTATCCGGACAACACGTTCGATGTGGTGCTTTCCCATGAGGTGATTGAGCATGTGGCCGATGATCGCCGGGCGGTGGCCGAGATGGTCCGCGTGTTGCAGCCGGGCGGCCGCATCCTCCTGTTCTGTCCCAACCGCTGGTTCCCCTTCGAGACCCACGGGCATTACTGGCGGGGGCGTTACCACTTCGGGAACACGCCGCTCATCAATTACCTGCCGGATCCTTTACGCAACCGCCTGGCGCCCCACGTGCGGGCCTATAGCGGGCGCGCCCTCCGCCGCCTCTTCGCCGGCCTCCCTGTGCGCATCGTTTACCACACCCGGATTTTCCCCGCCTTCGATCGGATCGCGCGCCGACATCCCTGGCTGGGCGGCCTTCTCCGCCGCGTGGCTGATCTTCTGGAACACACACCCCTGAACCGGCTGGGTCTTTCCCACTTTATGGTAGTGGAAAAAACGTAACTACCTACCCTTACAAGCGGGGAAGGGCCCCACCCCCCTGGATCCCCCCTCCCCACGGCCCTTTGGGCCG
>JAUQQB010000287.1 GCA_030550075.1 Chloroflexota bacterium
ATTCAATTCCTGGAGCTCCCCCGTGACCATGAAGATCACCCGCTCTGCGATGTTGGTCACCCGGTCGGCGATGCGCTCCAGGTTATGGGAGATCCAGAGCAGGCGGGTGGCCCGGAAAATCGTGCGGGGATCCTGCATCATATAGGTGATCAGCTCACGGTAAACCTGCTCGTCCAGCGCATCCACCTCATCATCCCGGGCGACGGCTGCGCGGGCTTTCTCCGGATCGTGCTCCACATACGCCTCCAGGACCTGCCGCAGCATCTCCTTCGCGATCTGGGCCATGCGGGGGATATCGATCAGCGGCTTCAAGAGGGGCTCGTTGGCCATTTCGATCGTCAGTTTGGCGATGCTTTTGGCATGATCGCCCATGCGCTCCAGGTTCGTAGCGCAGAACATCGCTGCGATGATGGCCCTCAGATCGCTGGCCATAGGCTGCTGAGTGGCGATGGTCTCCAGGCAGGCCTCTTCGATCTGATAGCGCATGCGGTTGATCTCTTCATCGAAGGCAATGATCTCCTGGGCCATCTGCACATCCAGGCGCTTCAGGGCCTCGATGCACCGGTCAATGGCCTGTTCCACCATCCCGCCCAGCCGCAACACGTCCTGGCGGATCGCGCTCAGATCGCGCTCTAACATCACTCGAGCCTGCATGGGCCCCTCCTCTCCAGCTCCTGTCCTGACCTCCATATGGTAACCTGAGATCCGATCCGGGTCAACCATTGGGCTCCTCCGCCCAGGGCTTTTCCGTCATCATGCTGTTCGGGTCCAGCGGATGGCTCCACCCCCCTGGATTCCCCCGCCCTACGGCCCGAAGAGCCGTGGGGAGGGGGTGAGAAGGATGTTACCCCCCATGGGAACGCCCGGATGATTAAAAAGCCCTGTCCTCCGCCTCCTCTTTCTCCCGACGTTCCATCCAGCGCTGGAGGACAGGCAACAACTCCGCACGCATGCGATCGCGGATCTCCCGGAATTCCTCCAGCAGGCTTTCCTCATCCCAGGGCCAGCGCCCGGGATCCGGGTATCCCACATGCATGCGCTCCGCCGATCCGGGCCAGACCGGGCATTCCTCCGCGGCATCATCACATACGGTTAGGACCAGATCAAAGGGCTGGCCCAGGAACTCGGTGATGGATTTGCTCCGATGGCCGGAGATGTCGATCCCGATCTCCCGCATGGCCTGGATCGCGAAGGGATGGACATAGCCGGCCGGGTGTGTGCCCGCCGAGAACACCTCCATCCGATCCCCAAAAGCCGCGCGGATCAGCCCCTCCGCCATCTGGCTGCGCGCCGCGTTTCCGGTGCACAGGACCAGCACCCGCCACTTCCGTCGGCTCATCGTTTCCCTATCCGAACCGTCCGGTGATGTAATCCTCCGTCCGCCGGTCCCGCGGACGGGTGAAGATCTGCTGGGTCGGACCGAATTCAATGAGGCGGCCCACCCGATCCTCCCCCGCCAGCATGAAGGCGGTGTAATCGCTCACCCGGGCGGCCTGCTGCATATTGTGGGTGACGATCACGATCGTATACTGCCGGGCCAGCTCTCGCATGAGGTCCTCGATCTTCATCGTCGCGATCGGATCGAGGGCGGAGGCCGGCTCATCCATCAGCAGCACCTCCGGTTCGGTGGCCAGGGCCCGGGCGATGCACAGGCGCTGCTGCTGCCCGCCGGAGAGGGTCAGCGCGTTCTGGTGGAGCTTATCCTTTACCTCATCCCACAGGGCCGCCGCCCGCAGGCATCGCTCCACGATCTCATCCAGCTTCCGCCGGTCCCGGATCCCCTGGATGCGGGGGCCGAAGGCCACATTTTCATAAATGCTCTTGGGGAACGGGTTGGGCTTCTGGAAGACCATGCCGATTCGTCGTCGGACCTCCACCACATCCACGTCAGGGCCATAAAGATCCACGCCTTCGAAGAACACCTGCCCGCTCACCCGGGCGGAAGGGATGAGATCGTTCATCCGGTTGAAGCAACGCAGCAGCGTGCTTTTGCCGCACCCGGACGGCCCAATGATCGCTGTGATCCGGCGTCGGGGGATCTTCAGGTTGACCCCTTCGATCGCCGGGCGGCCGTCGTAGTGAACCGTGAGATCCTTCGTCTCCAGGACGATTTCCTCCATCTTTCCTCCACTGATCGGGAGCTTCAGCCGATCCGAGCTTACCGGCGTCGCAGGATCGCTCCATGTCGCCTCCTTCCGCGGCCTCTGGACCGCGGTAAGGGGGGAAGCGAGCGCTCGAACAGGCTTACCGCTCACCACTGGTGGCGTCGCTGCAGGCGATTGCGCAGATAGATCGCCAGGCTGTTCATCGCTAACAATACCGCCAGCAACACCAGGATGGCTCCCGCCGCCCGGGCGTGGAACCCCGCTTGAGGGCGAGAGACCCAGTTAAAGATCTGGATGGGGAGCACGGTGAATTTATCGAAGGGGCTCTTCGGATCGAAGGCGACGAAGGTCAGCGCCCCAATGGTGATCAGCGGTGCAGTCTCCCCGATGGCCCGGGAGAGGGCCAGGATCATCCCGGTGAGGATCCCCGGGAAGGCCACGGGCAGGACCTGATGGCGAATGACCTGCCAGCGGGTGGCCCCCAGGGCGAAGGCCGCCTCGCGCAGGCCCATCGGCACCGCCCGCAACGCCTCCCGCGAGGCCGTGATCAGGATGGGCAGGATCAGCAGGCTGAGCGTGAGCGCCCCCGCCAGGATGCTCCGCTCCAGCCTCATCCCACGCACGAAGAGCTCCAGGCCCAGCAAGCCATAAATGATCGAGGGAACCCCTGCCAGATTGTTGATGTTTAGCTCAATGAGCCGGGTCACCCGATTACGAGGGGCGTATTCCTCCAGGTAGATCGCGGCGGCCACCCCCAGAGGCACGGAGAACAGAGCGGTCAGGGCCATCACCCAGAGGGTCCCCAGCAACGCCGAGCGGATCCCTGCCTGCTCCGGAAACCGGGAGGGATAACTCGTGAAAAAGGACCATGAGAGGACACCCAGGCCACGGCGGGCCACATCTAACGACAGGAGGAACAGAACCAGCAAGCCGAAGAGGATCGCCGCCAGCGCGATCCCTTCAAAGATCCTGCCCAGAAGCTCCCGACGCCTTCGCCGCTCCATCGATCTCACCCTCCCTTACCGATAGACCTCCCGATAGCGCTCAATGATGCGCATCGCCAGCAGGTTCAACACCAGCGTGAACAGGAAGAGCACCAATCCCACCGCAAAGATGGTGCGGAATTCCAGCGTGCCGTGGGGAGTATCCCCCAGGCTGACCTGGACAATATAGGCGGTCATCGTCTCGATCGCCTTTCGCGGATCGAGGGTCAGGATCGGTCGCTGGCCGGCGGCAATGGCCACGATCATCGTTTCCCCGATCGCCCGCGAAGCGGCGAGGATGAACGAGGCCACGATCCCGGAGAGCGCCGCCGGGAGCACCACCCGCAGGGCCACCTCCAGACGGGTGGCCCCCAGGGCATAAGCGGCCTCCCGCAGCGAGCTGGGCACCGCGTAGAGCGCGTCCTCGCTGAGGGAGGAGATCAGCGGGATGATCATCACCCCCATCGTCAGGCCCGCGCTCAGGGCGTTGAATGTTTCCAGGTCGGGGATGATCCGTTTCAGGAGAGGTGTAACAAATAACAGGGCAAAGTAGCCGTAGACCACCGTGGGGATCCCCGCCAGAACCTCCAGGGCGGGTTTCAGGATTGCCCGGACCCGCGCCGGCGCATATTCGCTCAGATAGATGGCGCTCAGCAAGCCCACGGGTATCGCCAGGGCCAGAGCAACCGCCGAGGTGAGAAAAGTCCCCGCAACCAGAGGCAGAATCCCGAAATGTTTCTGAGCAAACAGGGGTGTCCACTGGGGATCGGTGAGGAATTCCACGAGGGAGACCTGCTGAAAGAAGGGGATCGCCTCCACGACCAGGACCGCCACGATGCCCAGTGTAGTGAACACGGAGACCATGGCGGCGAAGAAGAGCAGGGCCTGGATCGCCAGCTCCCCCCATTCCCGCCATCGGGCCGCCATTCCCCGCTGAAGACGCGCCGCATAGATCTCTGCTACTGAACGGGTTGTCAGCCCCATCTGTCGCTCGCTCCAGATGCTCGGTAGCCACCCTTCGGGCCGTGATGGGCTTTGATGGAAGAGCGCTGAAGGGACCCCTCTCCCCAATGCGTTTTCGATCTGAGCCGGGCGTCGAAGGCGCCCCGCCCAGATCGAAAAACCCCGGGAAAAATCATCACGACCAGGGAGAGCCATCACCTGATGTTCCATCGCTACTATTATAGGGGAAAAGCCCACCCCGCCGCCCGCTGGACCACCGGATCGGGAACTACCCTGTGGCCCGGGTAGCGCATTGTCCAGGTATTCAGGGGGGAAAGAGGATCAAGGGGGTAGGGCCGGCCATCCCACCTGTTCCTGCGGGCCCCGAACTCAGGTTGGGTCGAGGACCTTTGACCCCCGACCCAACCTCTGAAAACCCCAGGGGGAGAAGAGGAGCCATCCTCACTGCTCCGCTTTCAGCAGGTCCTCAATGCTCACCCCCACCTGAGGCC
>JAUQQB010000288.1 GCA_030550075.1 Chloroflexota bacterium
TGGAGGGTCATCGGGGTGAACGAGCGGAGGACCAGCGTTAGCAGCGGCAACCCGATCCACAGGAAAAGCATCGTCATCCCCAAACCGATCCCCAGGCGCTCCAGCAACGTGCGCGGCGAGCGGGCCGTGGAGGCCGCCGGCCGCCACTCCAGGGGGAACGTGAGTCGGGCCTGGAGGCGGGTATAGACCGATAGGATCCCGAAGGTCAGTCCCAGCTGAACCAGGGCCAGGGTGGCCGCGCCGGGGAGATTGAAGAGGCCGATCGCCTGCCGGTAGATCTCCACTTCCAGCGTCGCGTATTGGGGGCCGCCTAACAACAACACCACGCCAAAGCTGGTGAAGTCGAAGAGGAACACCAGCGCGGTCGCCGCCAGGATCGCCGGCATCAGGAGGGGGATCGTCACCCGCCGCAGGGTTTGCCCGTGGTCCGCTCCTAAGGTGCGGGCGGCCATCTCCAGCGTCGGATCCAGGTGGGCCCAGGCGCTCCCGACGATGCGCAACACCAGCGTGAGGTTATAGAACACGTGAGCGACCACAATGGCGGTCAACGTGTTCAGGAAGGAAATGGGCGGCTCCGGAAGGCCCAGCATGGCCATCAGTGCCTGGTTCACCCAGCTCCGGGGCCCCAGGAGCGCGGTGAAGGCGGCCGCGACGACCACGGTGGGCAGGACAAAGGGCACCGTCGCCATCGCCTGCCACCATCCTCGACCCGGAACGGGATAGCGCGCGAAGAGGCCGGCCAGCGGGAGGCCCAGGGCCAGGGTAACTCCGGTGGAGAGCGCCGCCTGACCCACGGTGAACCCCAGCACCTTCCAGAACGCCGCCCCCCGTAGTGTTTCCAGGATGATCTCCCAGCGGATCGCCCCCTCAGGGGCCAGGCTGAGGCGCAGGATCGAAAACAACGGGTAGAGATAGAAAACCACAAAGAACAACAGCGGGAGAATCAACAAAAGATCCCGACGAGACATAATCGTTCTCACATTCTCTTTGGTGAATCAGCCCTCCTACGCTGAGGAACGTGCCTCACCACCGCCATCCGAACAACGCCCGCTCATACCGGATCACGTCGTCCCGCACGGCCTCCGTAACCAGCTCGCCGATGGCGCTGGAGAACTTGAAGCCGTGCCCGGAGCACGGGCTGACCACAAGCACCTGAGGATGCTCCGGATGGCGGTCTAGGAGGAAATGACCGTCCGGGGCATTGGTATACAAACATACCTCTGCCCGCATGAGCAGACCGCTCAGCCCGGGCAGGAAGTGCTGCAATAAGCTGCGCATGGCCTCGACCTCCTCTTCCCCAACCACGCGCCGCACGGTCTCCGGAGCGCAGGGCTCCCCGCCGTGATGCTGAGCCACCTTCACGCCCGTCCCCAGATCCGGGAACCCATAGAAGAAGCGCTCCGGGGCGAACTCCACGATGTAGATGGGGCAGCGACCAGGCGCGAAATTTTCCGCATCCCGGGCCGGGCGAAACCAGAACATCACCTGGCGCTCCACCCAGAGAGGGGCCGCAGGCAGCCAGGCCGGCAGCCACGCCCCGAGGCACCACACCATCCGGTCAGCGGAATAGCATCCGCGCTCGGTAATCACCTCCACCCCATCCCCGCGGGCCCGCCATTCCCGCACCGGCTCCTCGAAGTGCAAATCGGCGCCGAATCGCGCCGCCATCCGCAGATGGGCCGCTACGCAAGCTTCCGGCCGGAGGACGCCCGCCCGCGGCTCATACATAGCGATGAACGTCTCCGGTGGCTGCAGCGCCGGAAACCGCTTCCGCACCTCGGATGCGGTCAGGACCTCGCGAGCCAGGCCATGGATCTGCGCGCTGCGCAAAGCCCCGGCGATCATCTCGCTCTCCGGCGCGCCCAGCAGCACCCCGCCGGTGATCTTCAACAGCGATTCCCCAGTGAGGGCCTCCAGCTCCTGCCACAATTCATAGGCGCGCTGGACCAGCGGCACATACGCGGGGTGCTCAAAGTAGGCCTCCCGAATGATCCGGGACTCCCCATGGGAGGACCCGAAGGGATGCGGGGGCGCAAACCGATCCAGGCCAATGACCCGAACGCCCCGGCGGGCGAGGTGGAAGGCCACCGCGCTTCCCATCGCTCCTAATCCGGCCACGATCACAGAAAGCGTCATCTCTGATCCCCCCTTTCCTAGAATGGTAGGACAACCGCGAGCAGTTGTCCTACCCACCACTTGCGTTATGATAGATCGTAGAGACCTGATGAAATTATGCCTCCATCCCGAATCCGAAAGGGGGCATGGTGAAGCGAGCGCAAGCGCTCCAGGAGTTACTGGAAATCTTTGGACCCCGCGGGGTGCTCTGGGAAGATCATCATCTCCTCCTCTACGAATACGACGCCACCATCGATAAGGGACGTCCCGATTTCGTGGTTCTCCCCACTTCCACCGAGCAGGTGGTGGCGGCCGTTCGGATCGCGAACCGTTACGGGCTGCCCATCGTGGTGCGGGGCGCCGGGACCGGGTTGAGCGGTGGTGCGGTGGCCGATCAGGGGGGCCTGATGATCGTCACCACCCGGATGCGCCGCATCCTGGAGATCGATCCGGTGAACCTGCGGGCCGTGGTGCAACCCGGCGTGGTGAACATCGCCGTCTCCCAGGCCGCTGCCGCCCACAGCCTGTATTTTGCACCCGATCCTTCCAGCCAGAAGGCCTGCACCATTGGCGGCAATATCGCGGAAAACTCCGGCGGCCCCCATTGCCTGGCTTATGGGGTCACCACCAACCACGTGCTGGGTCTGGAGGTGGTGCTGCCCGATGGGGAGGTCATCGAGGTCGGCGGCGCCGCCTATGATTGGCCAGGCTACGACCTCACCGGGTTGATCGTCGGCTCGGAAGGCACCCTGGGGATCGTCACGAAAGCCGTTCTCCGCCTGATGCCTGCGCCGGAGGCGGTGGTGACCCTGCTGGCGGTCTTCGATACGGTGGATCAGGCGAGCGAGACCGTCTCCGCCATCATCGCCGATGGCACGATCCCGGGGGCCATCGAGATGATGGACCACACGGCGATCCAGGCGGTGGAAAGCGCCAAACGCTGCGGCTATCCCATGGATGCCGGAGCTGTCTTGCTGATCGATGTCGAGGGGCTGCCGGAGGGCCTGGAGGACCTGGCCCGCCATATCGCTCGCATCTGCGAGCACTTCGATGCGCGGGAGGTTCGGATCGCGACGGACCCCGCCGAGCGAGAGCGCCTGTGGTCTGGCCGCAAGGGCGCCTTTGGGGCCATGGGCCGCCTGGCCCCCAGCTACCTGGTTCAGGATGGGGTGGTGCCGCGGGATCAGCTGCCACGGGTCCTCCGCCAGATCCAGGAGATCGGGCGGCGCTACGGCCTCACGATCGCCAACGTCTTCCACGCTGGAGATGGAAACCTTCATCCATTGATCCTTTTCGATGAACGGGACCCGGAGCTCACCCGACGGGCAGTGGAAGCCGGAGCGGAGATCATCCGGGCCTGCGTGGAGGCCGGCGGCACTCTGACCGGCGAGCACGGGATTGGGCTGGAGAAGCGGGATCTGATGCCCCTGCTCTTCTCGCCGGCGGACCTGGAGGCAATGGCCCGCATCAAGGCGGCCTTCAATCCAGAAAATCGCCTCAACCCCTGTAAGATGTTCCCTTCTACCAGGATGTGTCTGGAAACGTGGAGCCGCCGCAAGGCCCGCATGGAGAAGCCCATTCGTTATCGCATCACGCCCGCTCCCACAGAAGCCGAGGAGGAACTGTGGATTTGATCGACCGTTATCGATTAAACGGCAGCGTTCCTCGCGCGGTGCGGCAACCGCAGACCGCCGAGGAGGTCGCCGAGGCCCTGCGGGAGGCTGCCCGCTCCGGATGGGCGGTGGTGCCATGGGGGAGCGGCGCGCATCAGAGCATCGGCTACGCGCCGGCCCGTTACGACCTCGCTCTGGATCTCACCCGCCTCTCCCGCGTGTTACGCCACCGCCCGGCCAACCTTACCATCCGGGTGGAAGCGGGAATCCGCCTCGCCGATCTGAACGCCATGCTGGCCGAACACGGCCAGTGGTTGCCGCTGGACCCTCCCTTCGGGGATCAGGCGACCATCGGGGGCATCCTGGCGGCCGGCCTGAGCGGGCCGTTACGAGCCCGATACGGCTCGGCACGAGACTTATTGATCGGCGTTCGAGTGGCGCTGGCCGATGGGACACTGATCCAGGGCGGGGGCGAGGTGGTCAAGAATGTGGCCGGATACGATCTCCCGAAGCTGTTCCACGGCGCGCTGGGGACCCTGGGGGTGATCGTGGAAGCATCCTTTAAACTGTGGCCGCGCCCGAAGGCGGAGGCAACATGGGCGTTCAGCTTCTCCCGGGCGGAGGACGCGCTTCCACTGACCCTGCGCATGCTCCGCCATCCGGGATTCCCCCTGGCGGTGGAGGTTCTGAACGCGCGGGCGTGGGAGATCCTGCGGGGAACGCTGGAGCTCCCGGAAGATCCCGAAGCGCGGATCTGGGTGGTGGTGCGCGCAGGGGGATGGCCGGCGCAGGTCGAGCGCATTG
>JAUQQB010000289.1 GCA_030550075.1 Chloroflexota bacterium
ATCACCAGGAATTCTTTATAAAAGAACACCACGGCCGCGGCCACGATCCCGGCGAAGATCGTCAGGCGAAGGAGATCCCGATCCCCAACCCCCAGCACATCCCCGAAGAGCAGATGGGTGAGATCCACGGCATAGCTGCGGGAGGTGGAGATCATGACCACACCCAGCGCCATGGCCCCGGCGAACAGCACCCCGATAGCGGTGTCTTCTTTCAACTGCTGCCCGCGGCTGAGGGCCCCAATGCCCAGAGCGGCCAGGATCGCGGTGCCCAGCCCCCACCAGAACAGGGCATCCCGGGAGCTGCCTCCGAGCAGATACCCCAGGGCCAGCCCGGGCAGGATCGAGTGGGCCAGGGCGTCGCCGAAGAACGCCATCCCCCGCAACACCACATAGGTCCCTACCAGGGCGCAAAGCCCTCCGGCCATCACCGCAGCGATCAGGCCCCGGACCATAAACATATGCTGAAGCGGATCCAGCAGGAGACGCCACACCTCGCCCACCGCTCAATCTCCCTCACAGCAGGTATCCCCAACGGCGATCAGCTCGCCTCCGATCGAAACCAGCCGCAGATGGCCGCCGTAAGCCGCCCGCAGCGCCTCCGGCGTGAACACTTCCTCCGGGCTTCCGAAGGCGATGAGGCGCCGGTTCAGGAGCAGCACCCGATCGAAGTAAGCCGCCGCCTGATCCAGATCATGGGTGGCCACCAGAACCGTCACCCCCTGCTGGCGCAACCGCTCCAGAATCTCCAGGATCCCCTCCTGGGCGGGCAGGTCCAGGCCGGTGAAGGGCTCATCCATCAGCAGCAGCTCCGCTTCCTGGGCCAGGGCCCGGGCGATGAACATGCGCTGCTGTTGCCCTCCGGACAGGGCGCGGATTGGCCGATGGGCCAGATCGGTGAGACCCACCTGCTCCAGGGCGCGGCGAACAACCTCCCAATCCCGAGCGCCGGGGTGACGCAGAAGCCCCATCTTCCCCACCCGTCCCATCATCACCACATCGGCAACGGTCAGGGGGAAATTCCAGTCCACCTGGTTCCGCTGGGGGATGTAAGCGATGCACAGATGGCCCTGAGGGCCATGGCCGTAGACCCGCACGGAACCGGCGGTGGGCGTCAAAACGCCCGCGATGATTTTCAACAATGTGCTCTTGCCGGCCCCGTTCGGCCCCACAATGGCAATGCGCTCGCCGGGCTCCACCGTGAAGGAGATCTCCTCCAGAGCAAGCACGCCGTTGTAATGCATCGAAACCCGGGAGACCTCTAACAGCGGCTCGCCCGGGGCATGCCGGGCCTCCCGCTCTCGCAACGTCACCATCCGCCACCAGTTCATCAACGCCATCTCGCTCTCCCTTTCCGGAACCATCATCCCACGGAGATGCAAGGCCTCCAAGCTGCTCACCCGCCGCACCCCACACTCCCAGAGCGACCAGCGCCTACTCTCCGTTCACTTTACGCCATATGTAGCTTCATCCTTGGACCCAACGAAGGAATCCCCGAGGGGAGGAAGCGCAAGGCTTCTCCTCCCTTTCCGGGGCCCCATGGGCCCCGGAAAGGGAGGAGAAGAAAGATCTTTGAGGGCTGGGGTACTACCAAGGGCAGCGCTCCAGCCCTCAAATCCTGTGGAAGTTGCACATAGCGCACTTCGCTTAACTTATGCACCACCCGAGAGCCCCCGTCATCTCCATTTCAATTATGTGTGGACGAGATTGCGCATGGCGCCTTAAAAAACGTGAATCTCGGTGATGTGCTGAAGAACTTCCACAATACCCCAAAGGAAAATTATAGCGGCGATAGCGTACATGATTGATCGAACAGGCTGCTCCTTGGGAGTCGTGATTGATAGCCATAATAAACCCAAACCCAGAACAGCAAATAGGGGCACCGCTACCCACCCCAACGAGAAAGCCGCTCGAACGATCCAGTGGCCTGCTGCGATGAGCACGAGAGAGTAAGCTGCCACGCCGAGACCAGTGTACTGCAACGAAGAGAGACCCAGAAGATTCTTCCGCATGCCCAACCTCCTTATAGAGTCAACCTTCTTATAGAGTAATCACCTGATCAGGGGGATTCTGGGCCAGGGCTTCATACAGCTGGGGGAAGCATCCAACATGCACCCCCTCCACCAGATCTTTGGGCCGAAGTTGACCAAGGCCACATTGCGTGAAATCTCCTTCAGCCAGACCGCGCTCAAGAGCACATCGATCGCAGACCATCAGAAGAATCCCGCGCTCCTTGGCCAGCCTGGATAACCGCTCCCCAACCGGATTGCCCTGACGCAGAACATAGAGATTGTCATCGAAGAACATCATGCCGACCACCTCGACACCGTGAATGCCCTGCTCCAGCTGGGGCAAGATCATTTTGCCCAACTTGTAGGTAGCGGCCATATCGGTCGCAAAGATGTAAGCCACTTTCATGGTCTCCTCCCATGCTTATGGAGATTTATTGGACGCCAAAGAGCAATAGGATCAAGGCGTGCTCCCGCCCCAAGGACCAAGGAGATCAGCGCAACGCCTCCACGATCGCCTGCACGTTATAACGCATCATCTTCACATAGGAATCCGCCTCACCCCCCGGCTCGCTGAGGGAATCCACATACAGCCGCACCAAACGCGCCCCGGTATCCTCCGCGATCCGCCGGGCCAGCGCCGGGTCCACCGTGCTGCTGACGAAGATCGCCCGGATGCCCTTCGAGCGGATGGTTTCCTCCAGCCGGGCGATCTCCTGCGCGGAGGGCTGGGCGGCGGTCGTGACCCCCGGCATGATGACGCCAGCCTGCTCGAACCCGTAGCGGTGGGCGAAGTAACCGAAGACCTGGTGCTCCGTCACCAGGAGGCGGCGGTCCGGTGGGATCAAAGCGAGCTGCGACCGGATCCACCCGTCCAGCGCCCTCAGCTCCGCCCGATAAGCTTCCGCGTTCCGGCGGAAAACCTCCGCCCGATCCGGATCCAGCTGGCTCAGAGCTCCCTCAATGGTAAAGGTCCAGGTGATCACATTGTGGGGATCCAGCCACACGTGGGGATCCATCGGGCCGTGGGAGTGAGCTTCCTCTTCATGCTTATGATCCTCATGCTCGTGCTCCTCCATCCCGGCCTCAAAGGGGAGGAGGGGAAGTCCCTCCGATAGATCCACCCGCCGGGCGCGCCCGCCCGCCTGCTGCAACAGGGGCTCCAGGAAAGCCTCCAGGCCTGCGCCAGCGACGAAGAGGACATCGGCTCCAGCCACCCGGGCGGCGTCCTGCGGGCTGGGCTCGAAGGTGTGAGGATCCACCCCCGGCCGCAACAGGACGGTGAGGTCGATGGCCTCGCCGCCGATCTGCCGCACCACATCGCCGACGATTGTGGTTGTGGCCACAATCTGCAGCCGTCGCTCCCCTCCCGCCGGTTTCGCCGGGGACGGCTGACAGGCCGTTATCCCCATAAGGAGAACCACTATGATTCGATAGAGCCAGCGATGCATCGTGCTACCCTCCTTCGCAAGAGTTAAGATTTGGACCTCTGACAGGGTGAACAAAGGCCGATCAGCTCGAGCAGGTGGTCTTCCACCTGGAACCCTGTGCGCTGCTCCACCTGAGCGATGAGGCCGCTCAGATCCTCCGCCCCCGGGAATTCCACTGTGCGTCCGCAGCGCCGGCAGAGCAGGATATGGTGATGCCCGGGCGAGGCCAGGATGTAACCGTCGCAGCGATCCTCCTGATGAACCCGGCGCACCAGCCCAACTCGCTCCAGCACCTCCAGGGACCGATAGACGCTCACCAGCCCCAGGGAGCGATGGATCCGGCGCCCTCGCATATAGATCTCCTGGGGGGAAAGGGGGCGACCGGCCCGCTGCAGGACCTGCATCACCACCCGGCGAGGCGTGGTGATCCGCCACCCGGCCCGGCTCAAACGCTCCTCCCAGCTCACCGCATCCTCGCTTAATGAAAAAATTTTTCAAAAACAGTATAACCGGAAACGCCCCCCCTGTCAAGTTCGGCAGGCGTTATGCCGTTCAGAGCCCGCGAGAAGAGGTGGAAGGGCCCCATCCCTCAATCCCCAGGAGAAAACCAACTGCGTAACTCCTGATTCTGAATCCAGGCCAGGCCTCCCTCCCGGATCCCTGCCCCGGGACGAGGCGAACACTGGGGCGGGGCGAAGGTTGCAGATTTGAGGCCAGTGTTTTCGAGGGATCCGACCACATGGGGAGGACAATGGCTGGGGATACGAAAGTCCACGCGGTTGGTCTTAATCCCGGGAAGATCGAAGGTTGCTCTCCCGATGGTCTCTCGGGCCGCGAATGAGAAGAAATGAAGAATCACATCGTTCGGGCCTGTGATGAAAAGGTGGAGTTTGGCCTCCCAATCCTCAGGAGAAAGCCAACTGCGCAACTCCTAAAAATAAACACTTCGAAACGGAAATCGGGGGCGCTGGATGCTTCTGCGGGTTCAGGAAGCAGATCGGCGCCGGAAAGGCGCGCGGGAAGCTTCCCCGCTTTTCACCCGCGCCACAAACTCCAGGATCTCCCGGGCGCTCTGCACCGCCGCCCGGCC
>JAUQQB010000290.1 GCA_030550075.1 Chloroflexota bacterium
GGGGCGCCGAAGGCGCCCCGCTCCGCCCCCAAAGCCCCCATGGGAAACGAACTGTGTAAGTCCTACCTATTAACGGAACTCAGGCCATTATCGGATGCGATGGAAAACGCTGTGGATCCGGGATGAGCCTCTTCGATGGATTCTTGCGGGCCGCAAAACCATCGAAGTGCGGGTCGCTTATCCGAACCTCGCCCGCCTGAACGCAGGGGATCGCCTGCTGTTGAACGGCCAGTATCGATTTGTCATCCACCGCATCGCCCGTTATCGGAATTTCGAAGAGCTGCTGGCCCATGAGGATCCCACCGCCATCGCGCCGGACTGGACGCCGGCGCAGTTGCTGGAAGCCCTGCGGGCGCTTTATCCTCTAGAGAAGGAAACACTTGGTGTCCTCGCTCTGGAAATCGTCCCGGAGGAGGTCCATGGCGATACCGGGACATCCGGATTTCTGGGGAAAGCTCCGGAAAGCTCACCAGGAGCGCCGGACCCGCCTGGGGTTGGTGCTTCCCATTCGCATGGATCGCATGCCAGCGCCGATGTTGCGGGTGGATGATCCGGTCTTTCCTTTTGGCCGGATCATCGCGGATACAGTAGGCAATCAAGTTTGCGCTTATGCGATCCCGTTGATGCCCTTCCTGGCCGAAGGGGCCGCCGGTATGGTGGCTATGGAGCGCTTGATGCGTTATCTGCCAAATGATCTGCCAATCCTACTGGATCTGCGATGGCGGGATCCGGCCTCTGCGGAACGCTGCGCGCGGGCCGCTTTCGATGTCTGGGGCGCGGATGCAGTGACCGTGGCGCCGGAGTTCCCAGCAAAAGCGGCGCGTGCCCTCACGGCCTATCCGGGTGGGGCGATCTTCTGGTGGATCGGTGAGGGGGGAGATTTCCAGCAGGCCCAGCGTCATGCCCAGGACGCACGCATATGGGGAATCTTAACCGGTCTGGCCTTCAGCACCTTTGAGGAGATCCCCGCCCCGGAGCTCAAGGACCTCCCATGGATCGCGCTGGATGTGGCGCATCCCTCCATGCTCTCCCCAGCAGCCTCCTGGCCGCCCCCGGCGGTGGTTTTTGTAGGAGAGCCGATCCTCTATGCTTCCCCTCGGATGGATTTCCAGGAGGCTGCTCGGAAAGCCATGGAACAATGGCTTCAAGAAGTTGCCGCCCGTTTTCCGATTTAATCTGGAGTCTGCCTACCCCGATGAGCTCGATATCCCGTCCTGAATCCATTGATACGATCAAACGCACGCTACGGAGGCGGTGGCTGGCTGAACGAATGGCGCTTCCCACTGAGATGATCACCGCGGCCAGTCAAGCGATCCAGCGTTACGTGGAAGCATGGCCTCCCTTCCACACAGCCCGCACGGTGCTCGCTTACATGGCGTTCCGGAGCGAAATCGATCTGACACCCCTCCTCGAGCGCCATCCGGAGAAGCGCTGGGCGCTGCCGCGTATCGTCGCCCCTGGGGAGCTGGCACTTCACCTTTACCAGCCCGGCGTGCTGCAACGGCATCCTTATGGCATGCTGGAGCCTAAACCGGAATGCCCTGCTGTGGATCCCGAGGAGATCGAGCTGGCTTTCATCCCCGGCGTGGCCTTTGACCGCTATGGGTTCCGGCTGGGTTATGGTGGAGGGTATTTCGATCGCCTGCTGCCCCGCTTGAAAGGGCTCACGGTTGGGATCACCTGCGCTCGTTTCCTCGTCGACGCCCTTCCTCACACCCCGGCGGATGGACGAGTTCAATGGATCCTCACGGAAACCGGTTGGGTCCAGGCTCAAACCCCTGAATGAGCCCGTAAGGCTGCTTAAGGGGACTTCTTTCCCTCTCAGCCCCCAGGTTATGGAAAGGAAAAGAATCCAAACCAGGAGAACCCGGCATGCCGCTACTGGAAACCACCCTGGGTATTGGGATCGGCCTGGGACTCAGCGGACTCAGCGCCCTGATCCCCGGCCTCCACCCATATAACTTAGTCGCGGTTGTGACCTTTGGCCTCCAATGGGAGTGGTGGTCTTTCCATGAGGACCTTGGATGGGGGCTGGGAGTTGGCGTGGCCGTGGGCTATGCGTTCTTCCACCTCGCCCCGGCAGTGTTCTATCAAACTCCGGATGAAGGGGCGGCCGGATTGCTGCTGCCGGCTCAGAGAGCCCTTCGGGAGGGATGGGGACTGGAAGCGGTTCGGTGGTCCGGATGGGGAGCATGGGGCGCCCTGCTCCTGATGCTGCTCTCCGCCGCTTTCTGGCCCCGCGGATGGGCCATATTGCGAGCGGTGCTCGCGCCCCACATGGGCTGGCTCCTGCTTTCCATTGCCGCTTTCATGTTGCTCTCTGAATGGCCCTGGGGCTTTGAGCGCCTCCCCACGCCGGGCCATCGATTACGGGCCGTCTGGTTGCGCCTGGGAGCCAGTCTGTTGACCTTCTTCCTCTCCGGAGCGCTGGGCGTTTTGCTCTTATCCCGGAATCCCCTCTCCGGTCCTCTCGCTCGCCAGCCTCTAATCCCTGCCTTCCTGGGCCTGTTTGCCGTTCCCGGATTGTGGCAGGGCTTGCGGGGAAGCCGGCCTTCCGGTGCTTTTTCTTCCGGCGAGCGCCTGCCCCTGGGAGTCTGGGCGCGGGGAGTCGGTGCGGGAGTACTGGGCGGGGCGCTGGCCGTGCTCTTCCCGGGCGTGACCGCCGGGATCGGCGGGTTGCTGGCCGGCCACGCCACCGCTCAGCGGGACGATCGGGCCTTTCTGGTCTCGCAGGGAGCCGCTCGCGCCCTCTATATCATTGGGAGCTTCTGGTTGCTTGCCACGCCGGATGCCCCCACCGTACGAGGAGGATTGGGCGCGATGCTGGTCCCATGGGTCGGACCAGCCACTCCCGCACGGTATCAGACTGTGATTGGGGCGACCGGGCTCGCCGGGGCCGTCGCGTTCGGGCTTCTGGACCCTCTGGCCCACGGGATGCAGAAGTGGACGATCCATCCGGCCTGGCGGTGGGCATATGGAGGCGCCCTCGGGTTGATCCTTGTGAGCACGGTGATTCTGGGCGGATTCCCGGGGCTCTGCGTCTTTCTGGCCGCTACCGGCATCGGATGGCTGCCTGTGCTGACCGGGAGCCGTCGCTTGAACACCCTGGGGGTGATCCTGATCCCGCTGCTGCTTCGGCGGTTCGGGCTCGAGGGAAGTATCGGACAGGCGCTCGGCCTCTACTAACCGAGGGTCAGGACCTGCGGGGCCAGTTTTTATCCGGGAAAGGTCTGGAGATTCCTCCCGACGGCCCGGAAGATCCCAGGGAGGCAGATCCCGTTCATGGGTAGAAGATCAAGAGTATAACTCCTCTCTGAGGAACCGGACAGGCTGCCCAGCCTTAAAACCGTCGGATTCACAAAAGGAGGACTTATACAGAGAAGCGATGGCACGCCTCCCCATGCAGCGAGCCTGCCCTGTTCCATGAAAGCCTTACTCAACCCGCGTCGAGCAGAACGCTTTTGAAGCCCGGCGGGATGGGGATTTCCCACGCGCTCCCTATCGGGAAGGCTTCAAGCGGCCTCGGAGCGGACACGATATCGGCAGGCCGGATCGCCGTGGACAATACACGAAACTCGCTCGGTCGGCGCTCCGAGCAGCTCCTCCATCAGCGCGGCGTCCAGCGCACAGATTTCCCCTCGCTCCCGGGCGACTTCCAGATAGGGGCAATTCCGAATCTCCACCCAGGCCGGCCCGTTCCCCGATGTCTCCAGGCGGGCCAGATAGCCCTTCTCATTCAGGAAGGCAATCGCAGCCGACAGCCGGGCCCGGCCGGTCAGGTCCTGGAGATTGGCTTCCTGGCTCATGCTGCGGGCAACCTCCCGGATTTCCCTGGGGGACAGTGTAACCGGGAGAAGATGACGGACCAGCCCTTCGTAGTTTCGGGGGAACAGACGGTTTGCGGCTTCGGTCAGCGTGAAGACGATGCGTGGACGACCGCGCCCGTTGCGGAGCGTGCGCACCTCGCGAATCAGGCCATCCTCTCGAAGCACCCGAAGGTGATGCCGAACCGTCACCGCTCGAAGGCCGAGTCGGGTGGCCAGCTCAACGGCTGTCGCTTCCCCTTTCTCGCGCAAAATCTGCAGGATGCGAGCTCGCGTGGCCTGCATGGGCCACCTCCTGAGCGACGGGAAGACTGAGGCCTTCCCCAGATCCGCTCATCGCCGACCACTCCGACCAGCCCCTCTCCTCCATAAAAAAGCATAGTCGAGGTCAGGAAAAATGTCAATGGACCCAGTTTAAAAGCAAGGGACCTTTCAAATTCAGCGGGTCCCGGATCTCTCCTTATCAACACGGGCTTTCGAGGGCTGGACGGGCCGCCAGATAGTCTGCCCAGTCCCTCGATCTCTTTTCTCCTCCCTCCCCATGGCCCTTGGCGTTGGGGGAGAGGATGAGAAAAGAGAACTTGCTCCACACGAGCATTCATAATAGGAGTTACGCAGTTGAAAGCTCTAAAGGTGGGACGGAATGGCCCCACCCCCCTTTCTCCCCCCTCCCCACGGCCCTTTGGGCCGT
>JAUQQB010000291.1 GCA_030550075.1 Chloroflexota bacterium
CCTTTTACAACAAGGAAGATGTGTGGGCGATCCCGCTGGAAGTGTTCGCGGATCAAACGCAGGAGATGGAGCCGTATTATGTGCGGACGCGTCTGGATCCGGATGGGCCAGTGGAGTTCGTTCTGATTCTTCCCTTCACGCCCTCCGGCCGGCAGAACATGATCGCCTGGATGGCTGCCCGTTCTGATCCCCCGGGTTATGGGGAAGTGGTGCTGTATCGGTTGACCAAGGATCGGCTGATCTTCGGCCCGCAGCAGATCGAGGCTCGCGTCGATCAGGAGCCGACGATCTCCGCCCAGCTCACCCTGTGGAGCCAGCGGGGCAGCCAGGTCATCCGGGGGAACCTGCTGGTGATTCCAATCGGGGAAGCGTTTCTCTATGTGGAGCCGCTCTACCTGCTGGCCGAGCAGGGTCAGATCCCTGAGCTCAAGCAGGTGATTGTGGCCACCGAGCAACGGGTGGCGATGGCCCCGACGTTGGAGCAGGCGCTGGCCCAGGCGATCGGCATGGCCACGGTTTCTGGCCCGACGGGCCCGGCCGCCCCGCCCGGCGAAGATATTGCGGCGCTTATCCAGCAGGCTTATGCCCACTATCAGCGGGCTCAGGAAGCGATCCGTCGGGGCGATTGGGCCACTTACGGGGCTGAAATCGAAGCCCTGGGCCAGGTTTTACAGACCCTGCAGGATACGATTCAGGGGCGTTAACCGGGCTGGCTTCTCCGCCCTTTTGAAGAAGGTTAGTTCCTCTCCCGCTTCCACTTTCTGGGGAGAGCGCCTCTTTGCCGGAGCGGAGCTCTAAGGGAGGTGTCTATGGGACGAGCAGGACGCCTTTTATACTGGGCTGGGGCTGCGGCCATCGGATATGCGACCATTCGAGGTCTCCGGGCGCTGCTCGGGTTGAGGCCTCAGGCGCTCCACGATTTCCTTCGCTGGCGTGGGCCCACCGCTCGAGGCATCGATGTGGGATCCGCCCGCGTGGACCTCCCGATTTACTATTACCGGGACGATAGCTTCCTGGGGATCTTCACGGCGGACCGGGAGGCGGTCCGGGCGCTGCTTCCCAGCGATCAACTTTATCCCATTCTGACCCCGAACGGCCGGGCTCTCGTCGGGATCGCGGCCTTTAATTACCTTCACACCAGCATCGGCCCTTACGGGGAAGTGGGGATCGTCTTGCTGTGCACATACGGCCGGCCTGCGCCGCCGTGGCTCCCGTTGCTTCTGGAAAGTCGATTCCCCGGATGGGGAGCCTTCGTCCTCCATCTCCCGGTGACCACCCGCGTGGCCCGGGACGCGGGGCGCGTGATCTATGGCTACGCCAAGTTCATTGCCGATATGGAGTTCGAGAAAACCCCCGTCCTCCAGCGCGTGCGCCTGAGCGAGGGCGGCCGCCATATCCTGACCCTCACGGTCCGTCAACAGGGGCTGGTGATCCACGATAACCGCCCCCTGATCACCTTCAGCGTCCGCAATGGGGAACTGATCCGCACCCGCATCCCGGTCTATGGGATTTACCACCTGGGCCTGCGGCCGGGCCTGGGAACACTGGTCCTGGGCGATCACCCCATCGCCCAGCAGCTTCGAGAGCTCCGGATTTCCTCGAGCGCAGTGGTGACGAAGAACTACCTGACTCGATATGCGATCCTCCCGGCAGGGGAAGCCATCGGCCGGGTCGAGCGCTCCCATCCTCTGTACTCCGGGGAGGATCGCCCGATGGGCCGTCTGACGGTTCGCTACGGCGAGGAAGCGCCCCCTCTGGACCTGCATCCTTAACTGGAACCTCTGGGGGATCTAATGGGGATTTCTAAGGAAGAAATTTCGTTGCTGGAACAGACGGCGCGGCGTCTGGGAGCCCAGGTGGAGGCAAGCGGTGTCGAGGAGGACCCGGAGCGGGCGATGGCGTTCTTCGAGCGCGCATGGGAGCTGGGGATGGCGGCCGACCCGGACCCGGCTGCCCCAGGGTTCATGACGGGGGTATGGGGGCGCGCGGCCGTGGAGGAGAGCCTCCGTCCCTCCCTTCGGATTCTCTCCATCCTGGGCGAGTTCTCCGCCGGGTTTGCGGCGATGGTCCATGCCCAGGGGCTGGCCTGTCTGGCATTGGGCGGTGCGCCGGTTTTCCCGATCCGAACCCGTCTGGCGGTGGGCTGGCTGTCCGAGTATGGAATCTCGATCGGCGAAGGGGGCCGTTCCGCTGGGGCGGGGATCCGGCTCCGGAACTCATCGGGCGTCCTTCGTCTGGAGGGAACCGTTCGGTTCCTGATCGCTTCCGGTCCGCCTCAGGGCTATGTGCTCTTCGCCGGCCTGGACGACCGATCGGGTGAGGGAGGATGGGCACTGATCCTCCTTGATGCGACGACAACCGGGGTGCGGATCGAGCTCCTTCCCGAACGCCTGGGCCTGCGGAGCTTATGGATGGCCCATCTATATGGGGAAACGGTCCACCTCGCCCCGGATCGGATCCTGCTCAGGGGCCCAGAAGCCGATCAGCGGTTAAGGCAGGTGCTCGCGATCGACTATCTGGGCCAGGCGGCTATGGCCCTGGGCATTGCCCGTCGGAGCCTGCGGGAGGCCTATGTGTATGCCCGGCAGCGCTATCAGGGCGGGCGCTGGATCATCGATCATCCCGCTGTCCGGCTGCTTCTGGGGACGGCGGCCTTTGACTGCGCGGCGCTGGAAGCTGTCCTGGAACGCCATGCAGATGTGCCATTGAAGGCCGTTGGTGATGCTGCACTGCTGCGCTGGGCCGCTGTGGCCAAGCTGGCCATCGGCGAGCATGCCTACCGTGCGGTGACGAACAGTATGCAGGTCCTCGGGGGCTACGGGTATATGGAAGACTACCCACTGGCTCGTCGACTCCGGGATGTGGCGACCTTGCGAACGCTCCATGGGGCCCCGGATCTCATCCGCATGGTTCTCGCGGGCCTCGAAAAGGAGAAGGGGATCGGTGGATCCGGGGGCTGATCCTTCCCCAGGGGTTTCGAGCTGGGCCGGGCGCCGAAGGCGCCCGGCCCCATCCCATCACTCGCACGATAGGTTCGTGGACTTCGCAGCATGCGCCGGCAAAGGGCACCAGGATGGGAAGGGAGCGTGCTGAGATCGGAAGGAGGCCTTATGCATCCCATGCTCCTGGATTCCATTCAGCGCCTGAAACCGTTGGGGCGTTGGCTATATGAGCATTCCACCGAGGCCCTGTGGGATCGGGATACCCGGACCCTGCCATCGGATCTTCAGAAGCGCCGCCGGGATTATCGGCGCTTCGCGGAGCAGTTCATCGCTCCCCTCGCCCTGGAGGTCGATCGGGATCCGGAGCGCGCGGATCTGCGCCCGCTTTATATCGAGGCGGGCCGAAGAGGCTTTCTCTCCGAGACCGCGCCATGGCCTTTTGGAACGATGCCATGGCGTTCTATTTTCAGGCGACATATCTTCCACTTTGCCCTGAAGGCGGAGGAGTTCTGCGCGGCCTGCGGCGGCATCGGCCTCGCCCTGCTTTTCCACGATCTGGGAATGGCCCCGTTGCTCCTCTCCGGCGATCTGGGGGTCTGGCGTCGCTGGCTCTGGCCGATCTGCCACGCGAACCGCCGGGGGAAGATTCACCTGATGGCTTATGCCATCACCGAGCCAGAGGCCGGCTCCGATGTGGAGGAAAGCGAGGGAGCGACCTGTGCCCGTTTTCAGACCGTTGCTCGCAAAGTCCCGGGCGGGTATCGCATCCGTGGCCAGAAAGTGTTCATCTCGGGCGGCGGCCGGTGCGATGCGGTGGTGGTGTTTGCTGTGCTGGAACGGGAGGACGGACAACCGGCGCGGGTGGACCGGGATTTCACGGCTTTTATTGTCGAGCGAGGCAGGCCGGGATTTCGAATCGGGCGGCGGGAACGGAAACTGGGCCAGCGGGCGTGCGATGCCACCCAGCTGTTCTTCGATGACGTCTTCGTCCCGGAGAGCCATCGCATCGGCCCGGAGCGCTCCGGATGGGCGCTCAATCGGAATGTGTTGAACTATTCCCGGGCTGTGGTGGGAGCGATCGCCCTGGGGATCGCGCGGGGGGCTGTGGAGGTCGCCACCCGATTCGCCCGTGAAACCCGATTGGGGGGCAGGCCGCTGCTCGCCTATCCGGAGGTGCAACTTGCCCTGGCCGAACTATGGACCATCACGATGGCCATGCGAGCGATGGTCTGGCAGAGCGCCCGATATCCCCGGCCGGTCCAGGGGATCGCCGCGGCGACCAAAGCCCTTTGTGCGGATCTGGGTCTGTATGTGGCCAACCGTGCAATGGAGCTGATGGGGGATTACGGCTATCTTCCCCCTTATGGGGTCGAGAAGGCGATGCGCGATGTCCGGCTGAATCAGATCTATGAGGGCACGAATCAGATCAATTTGCTGGCGGTCATCGAATCCCTGTGGACGCCCGACATTGCCGGCGCTCCCGGGGAGGGGTTTTCGGCGATTGGGTAGAATGAACGGATCACCGACCGGGCAGCCAGTTGCGTTAAA
>JAUQQB010000292.1 GCA_030550075.1 Chloroflexota bacterium
GCCGAAGGCGCGCGGCTCGGCCCCAAAAGCCCCCAGGAGGAAACCGCCTATATCCGTATAGACAATGCTGGAGAACGGCTGAATAGTTACCCCAAAACGATCACGTGGGGGGCTGCTGGAAATGGGGATCACGAGGCGAACTCGATCTCCACCCACCTCAGAGCCAGCGCCTGCACTGCCGGAACCGAGAGCGAACCTCCCGAAAGACCTGTGGAGGGATCCACCACCAGGAACTGATTATCGATCCAGGCCACAAAGCCCAGAGGACCCTTCGGTGCGAAGGGCGCTCGATGGATTTCCTCCCTGTCCACCTCAAAGATCACTTCCTTTCGGTGCCACCGGAGGCCATATTGATGCCACTGGGTAAGGTCGATCGGAATTGATCGCTGCGAAACCGCCATCCATCGCCGGCCCGCCGCGATCGCCATTCGGGCCAGCGCGGGATGCTCTAAGAGGCGCTGAAGCGCCTGGGCCGCCGGTTCGGGGAGCGAGATCCACCATCCTCCTGGGCTCTGCCAGACCATCGCCAGCCATCCCCGACCGGGGTCGGAGGGGTCCAGGGCCACGCGGGAGGGAGGCGATGCGAAGAAAAACCACACCGCCGAAGGCGGTCCAGCCATCGCCCCGGGTGCCGCTCCGGCATTCCAGAACCCGAAGCCGGCCGTTCCCACCAGCTCTTCGATCGGACGGGAGAATCGCGCCTCCACATAGAGCCGAACCGGGGGCCGCCAGATGAACCGGGAACCCCCATAGTCGTCCAGCTGAGCATCCGCATATCGCTCCCCGGATCCCGGGCGCAACAGGAGCCACAGGGCTTCGGTGTCCTCCATCACTTCCGCCGCCCCCATGGTCATCCGCACCCATGGCCGATTCGGGGGGAGGAGTCGTGCCCCCATTCCCATACCCCATTTTTGAGAGTCTTCCTCTCTCCTCCTCCCTGCGCTGCAAAGCGGCGCAGGGAGGAGGAAGGAATCCCCTACTTTCCCGCTCTCCACCCGGAGTCGAGCGAGCAAGCTGCGCGCACTTCAATCGCCGAGCTGATTCATCCCGCGGAAGGCCGCTCAGCCAGGACAGCGATGCCGGGGAGGGTGCGGCCTTCCAGAAACTCCAGGCTGGCTCCTCCACCGGTTGAAATGTGAGTGATTCGATCTGCCACCCCCGCCGCGTGGACGGCCGCCACCGAGTCGCCGCCGCCCACGATGCTTGTTGCTCCGCTATCCGCTATCGTCCGGGCGATGGCGAAGGTTCCTGCCGCAAAACGAGGGAACTCAAAGACTCCCATCGGGCCGTTCCACACAATGAAGGCGGCGCGTCGGATCTCGTCCGCATATCGAGCCACGGTCTGCGGGCCGATATCCAGAATTCGCCAGCCGGCCGGCACCTGATCAATGGGCACCACCCGGGCCTGCGCCTCTGGGGCGAAGGCATCGGCGATGACCACATCCACGGGCAGCCACAGGCGATCCCCCCCTCGCTCTAACAGCCGGCGCGCCGTCTCCAGCGCTTCATCCTCCACCAGGGAATCCCCCACCGCATAGCCCTGGGCCTTCAGGAATGTGTTGGCCATCCCCCCGCCAATGAGCACCCGATCCGCCCGGGCCAGGAGGCTCTCGATCACCCCGATCTTATCGGAGATCTTGGCTCCGCCGAGGATCGCCACGAAGGGCCGCCCAGGGTTCGTCAGGGCCTGGCTCAGGTAATGGATCTCTTTCTCCATCAGGAAGCCGGCCACCACCGGGATGAACCGGGAGATGGCTTCCACGGAGGCATGGGCCCGATGGGCCGCGCCGAAGGCATCGTTTACACAGAGATCCCCCAGCCGGGCCAGCTGCCGGGCGAACTCAGGATCGTTCTTCTCTTCCTCCGGGTGGAAACGGAGGTTCTCCAGGAGCAGGATCTGGCCGGGCTGGAGGGCCACGGCCATCGCCTCCACCTCCGGCCCCACGCAGTCCGGCGCCATCTGGACCGGCTGGCCCAGGAGCTCGCTCAGGCGCTCCGCGACCGGCTTCAGGCTGAAAGCCGGATCCGACTTCTTCGGACGGCCTAAATGGGACATCACCACAAGGGCCGCTCCCTGCTCCAGGAGATACTGAAGCGTGGGCAGCGTGGCCCGAATGCGGGTGTCATCCATCACCCGGCCTTCAGCGATGGGGACGTTAAAGTCCACCCGGACCAGCACCCGATGGCCGCGAACATCCACATCACGCACCGTCATCTTGTTCATCAGCGCCCTCCTGTTTTGAATCCGTCAAAGGCAGCTCGCCAAAAGCCCACTGCCCTGTTCATTTTAAGGCGGATTACAAATCAAATGGGGTGATCTATGCCAGAGCGGAGGGCTGATAAAAGTTAGGGATGATGGAGGAGAGCCAGCCCGTAGATCGCTGCGCGAATTCCTAAGGATCGGGTTTTTATCCTCTGCGTCTCGAAGGGCTGTGGGGAGACAAAGGGGCGAGATCATAGAGTTGCCGAAGTGCGAAACAGGACTCAGCGAACCGGATACATCTGTGGTTCTTGCCTCCCTTCTTATTCTGGGTTAAGATTTGGAGTGGAGGATCGAATTTCCGGGGGCGTTTCGATAGCGCGGGGGGGAGGGAAGGCAGCGACGCCAGGGATCTTATTTTTCAACCTTCCGGAGGTTGCCATGACCACAACCGTGACCCCCCAGGAAGTTAAATATATCGGGAAGCCTGGCGAAGTTTCCTTCGCCAAGGGCTTGGAAGGTGTGATCGTCTCGGAATCGGTGAAAAGCTATGTGGATGGGATCGCGGGCCGTCTGATCTACCATGGGATCCCCATCGAGGTCCTGGCCGAGAAGTCCACCTTTGAGGAAACCGCTTTCCTTCTCCTCTATGACAAGCTTCCTACAGAAGAGGAGTTGGCTGTTTACAAGATGCGCCTCCGGCAATATCGCGAGCTCCCCGATGAGGTCTACGATTTCCTCTCCCAGGCCGGGCGCCGTTATAACTTCCACCCAATGTCCGTGCTGCGCACCGCTATCTCCATGCTGGCGGCCTTTGACGACTCTGCGGAAGAGGATACGATGATCGCCCATGAACGGGAGGCCATCAAGCTGACCTCCCGGATCGCGACGGTGGTGGCTGCCATCGGGCGCGCCCGCAAGGGCCTTCCGCCGGTTCACCCTCATCCAGACCTTGGCCACGCCGCCAACTTCCTCTATATGCTGTTTGGCGAGGAGCCGGATCCCTTCTACGCACGAGTGATGGATGTGATCCTGATCCTCCACGCGGACCACGAGTGCAATGCTTCCACGTTCACGGTGCGGGCCATCACCTCCACGTTGAGCGACATGTATTCCGCGGTAGTGGGCGGGATCGCGGCGCTGAAGGGGCCGCTGCATGGCGGGGCGAATGAGGAAGTGATGCACATGCTCCACGAAATCGGTGATTTGGAGCATGCGGAGGCCTGGGTGCTTCATGCCCTGACCCGTAAGAAGAAGATCCCCGGCTTCGGCCATCGGGTATACAAGACCTATGATCCGCGGGCCCATATCCTGAAGCAGTATGCCCTGGAGGTCACCAAGCGGGCCGGGACGGAGAAGTGGTTGAAGATGGCTGAGGTGATCGAGCGGGTGATGATCGAGCGCCTGGGCCAGAAGGGCATCCAGCCCAATGTGGATTTCTACTCCGGGATCGTGATGGCCTCCATGGGCATTGAGACCGCCCTCTTCACCCCGATCTTCGCCGTAGGCCGTATCGCCGGGTGGGTCGCCCATGCCCTGGAGCAGCGCAAGGACAATCGGATCTACCGGCCGCGCTTCTTCTATGTAGGGCCGGAGCACATGGAATACATCCCGATGGAGGAGCGCGGCTGAGCGTCCTGGCGCTCCCAATCATGTTTAGGAACGAAAAAGCAAGGGCCGGCGGCAAAGCCGCCGGCCCTTGCTTCGTTTCCCCGGAACGCCACCAGTTAGGCAGATCCCTTACGGGCACATCTTGTTCTCCACGCAGGCCTTCTGGAGGGCTTCCATCGCTGCCTTGGCGTCCCGGTTGGTCACGAAGTTGAAGATGATGTCGTTAAAGGCTGTCGCGAAGCCCTCCGGGGCAGCCGATCCATGGACCTCGCTCGGAATCAGCTGGTCCCGAGCGAAATCATCCATGGAGGACTGGAGGTAGATATCGAACTTGCCCCGATCGCAGTCCAGGCGAGCGCAGATGGAGCCCTTCTTCGGGTTGAAGGCCTCCTGGCCCTCCTTGGAGCCGCACACCTTCAGCCAGGCAAGGGCCTGCTCCCGGTGTGGCGCCTTCTTGGGCAGACCGAAGGTATCCGTCACCACCATGAAGAGCCCCTTGTTGTTCGGTGCCGGAACCCACCCATAGTCCACGCCCGGCTTGGCGCCCTTCGAGAGGAAATACCCATGGGACCAGTCTCCCATGATGGTCATGGCTGCCTTGCCGTCCAGGACCAGCTGGGTGGCCGAATCCCAGGTGTGGGCCGCGTGATCCTCATT
>JAUQQB010000293.1 GCA_030550075.1 Chloroflexota bacterium
AAACCGCCTATA
Source organism: Chloroflexota bacterium (assembly GCA_030550075.1). Taxonomy (GTDB): domain Bacteria; phylum Chloroflexota; class Anaerolineae; order Thermoflexales; family Thermoflexaceae; genus Thermoflexus. Next base: position 13 of record JAUQQB010000293.1, read on the forward strand.
TCCGTATAGACATTGCGGGAGAACGGCTGAAGAAGAACAACCGCGTAACTCCTAAAACAATGAAAGTTGCTTAGGCTCCTCCGGCGACTGCTCTTCTTCCGCCTTCAACAGGCCCGCCAGGAACGCCCCCAGCTTTTGGAAGTCCTCTTCCACCGTCCGCTTAAGGGCCGGCTGATGGAGGGCGGCCGCGGGATGATACATGGGGAACACCACCCGATTCCCCACCCGAATGGGCTTCCCATGCACCTGGGAAATCTTGGCGTTAGGCAGCCAGTGGGCAAGGGAATATCGCCCCAGGGTGACGATGACCCTCGGGTTGATGAGCTTTACCTGGCGATCCAGATACGGACTGCACGCCTCGATTTCATCCATATAGGGATCCCGATTGCCGGGCGGCCGGCACTTGATAATATTGGTGATGTAAACGTCCTCTCGTTTCAAGCCAATGGAGGTCAACAGCTCACTCAAGAATGCTCCCGCTGCCCCAACAAATGGCCGGCCCTGACGATCTTCATGGAATCCCGGCGCCTCACCCACAAACATCACCCGGGCATTCCGGGGCCCCTCGCCGGGCACAGCCAGGGTCCGCCCCTGCGACAGGGGGCACTTCGTGCACCCCCGCACTTCCTGATGTAACGCTTCCAGCTCATCCATCCGGCATCGCCTCCTTGCAGGAAATCGAGCCGCAATGAACACGACCTGCTCGGCTACCTGCCTGAAAGTCGATCAATCATCCAGAGGGTTCCTTCCCCCATGGTCCAGGAGGCTGCAGAGAAGAAAGAAGCTCCTCCTCCATGTGCAGAGCCCCTGATGAGGACAGGCGGCTTCACGGCCCGCCCTGCCATCCTCGCTTTTTCGGTGGGCCCATTGAAACATGTGAAGAGAACTTTGGCAAGAGCCAGAAAACCCGGAGACGGCGGCTTGGCCCCCACAGTCCTTCTGTGAACGCCCGTGCCCCTATTTACAGGAGGAATTGCCTGGGGCGTGATCTGGATTACAATTCGGGCAGATCCTTTGATCCACAGATCCCCTTTCGGAGCACCATCTGATGAACTGGCTCGAGCAGCTACCGCCACGCACGCGCACGCTGTATGTCGTGTTCATCAGCATTATCCTGGCGACGCTGCCCTGCTATGTGCTGGGCGGGGTATTGCTGGCCATCGCCCGGCCTACGGGCGCGCTCCCTGCAACCCCCACCGCCCTGTTCCCAACGCTGACGCCCCTAAGCCTCACTCCGGTGGTGATTCCCACGCCCACCTTCCCTTTCGGGCCGACAGAAACCCGACTTCCAACCCCCACCCAGTGGATCCCGCCGACGTTCACATCGACCTTTACGCTCACCCCCTCTCGAACCCCTACGGCGACGTCTACGGCCACCCCCACGCCAACGATCACGACGACGCCCACACAGACGACTACCCCCACGCCGACGATCACGACGACGCCCACACAGACGACTACCCCCACGCCGACGATCACGGCGACGGCGACGGAGACGCCGACGCAGACCCCTACGCCCACGAGCACGGAGGTCCCGACGGAGACGCCTACACCAACGGAGACCCCAACGGCAACCCCCACCACTCCTGCGCCCACCCCTACTCCCTGAGAACTCCGGCCGAGGCTTTTCTTATGCGTGTTCTGGTTCTATCGGACATCCACGGAAACCTGGAAGCCTTAGAGACGGTGCTCGCCGATGCAGGGTCCTGGGATGCGCTCTGGTTCCTGGGGGATTTAGTGGGTTACGGGCCGGACCCGGTGGAGTGTATTGACCGCATCCAGCGCCTGGCCACGGTCGCCCTCGCGGGCAACCACGACTGGGGAGTCATCAGCCGGGTTCCCCTTTCCAGCTTCAATCCGGCTGCCCGGAAGGTGTTGGAATGGACCCGAGGGCAACTCCCCTATCGCCATGTGGAATACCTGACAAGCCTCCCGTCTCAGATGGAACAGGAAGGGATCACGCTGGTGCACGGGAGCCTGCGGGCACCGATCTGGGAATACATCCTGGATCCCTACACCGCCTGGGAGAACATCGAGCAACTGTCCACCCGCATTGGCCTCTTTGGCCACACTCACATGGCGATCGCTTACCATGTCCCCGACCGTGGGATGTTGCGGATACACATCTTGGAGCCACCCTACGACGAGCCCATTGATCTCAAAACAGGATGGTGGCTATTGAACCCCGGCAGCGTCGGCCAGCCCCGGGATGGCGATCCACGGGCCGCTTATGCGATCTTAGACCTGGAAGCGATGACCTGGACCTTCCGACGGGTTCCCTACCCGATCGCCGAGACCCAGGCCAAAATGCGCCGCCTGGGGTTCCCATCGATTTTGATCGAACGTCTGACATATGGCGAATAAAATCGATGCTCGTTCCACGGGTCCTTTTGGTTGTTTTTGATCCCCTAATCGCAGGTGGCTTTCCCCTCTCCCGGACCATGGGCTGGAACCGGGTGGAGGATCTGGTGGACCGCTACATCGCCGATTTAGAGGCGTGTAGCGATGGGCTGGTCCGCTATCACATCGTCGCCCGCCTGGACTTCCCCCTTTTCCCGGTTAAGATCGATGGCTTCTGCTACGCATGGGAGGCCTACCGGGCGGTTCTGGAGCGACGGCAGCCTCCACATGAGCCAGACACCGCGGATTACCTAACCATCCTTGCGACCTGCGATGGAATCCGCCGGATCGCCCAGGGGGAGATCGATGAGATCTGGCTGTTCGGCGGCCCGTATTTCGGGTTCTATGAATCCCGCATGGCTGGACCGGGGGCTTTCTGGTGCAACGCCCCCCCACTCCCCGGAACCGAAGCGGCAGGAAGGCGCTTTGTGATCATGGGGTTCTCCTATGAGCGTGGGGTGGGCGAGATGCTCGAGAACTTCGGACACCGGGCGGAAGCCATCATGGAGCGGGTGTTCGCTGGAGTCCCTGAGAAACGCAATCTATGGTGGCGCTTCACCCGTTACGATCTCATCGCCCCTGGCCGGGCGGAGGTCGGCACCATCCATCTCGCCCCCAATAGCGAGCGGGACTATGATTGGGGGAACCCTCGCTATGTGTGGAGCTACTGTGACGACTGGCTCCATTTTCCGGATCTCAGGGGCCGGGGACGCTGGGTGAATTGCTCAGAATGGGGCAGTGGCGATATCCGGGAACACCATCGATGGTGGCTCCGTCATCTCCCTCGCGCCCCCGGAGAAACCGAGGAGATCTCCCACAACTGGTGGCGATACATCGTGGATCCCAATACGGTGCCATGAGAAGGATTACGGAAATTCCCCCATTCACTGATTCAGGCGTAAGATTTCCGTAACTATTCAGCCGTTCTCCCGCAATGTCTATACGGATCTAGGCGGTTTCCTCCTGGGGGCTTTTGGGGCCCTTCCGCCGCTTCGCGGGAGCTCCGAACGGAATGTGGCCCGGCTGAATAGTTACCTTTTTCCGGGGTTTTGAGGGCTGGGGTCGGGGGCCCAGGGCGCCCGACCCCAGCCCCGAATCCCTTTCGCCAGAGGCTAACTGCGTAAGTCCTGTGTTTTAAGAAAGATAGCTTCGGAGCCACGCAGGGAAGAATCGATCGTTCCTGAGTTTTCTTGACGTTCTCTCTGCTTACATGGTATATTTCTCGTAGAAATGGGCCCGTGGTGTAGCCTGGCCTAACACGCCGCCCTGTCAAGGCGGAGATCGCGGGTTCGAATCCCGTCGGGCCCGCACATCGTGAGACGCCTGCGTGGCAAGGTTTTAGGGGCTGATGGAACCCAAGCCAGTGAAGAGCGCTCCACCAACGCGGTGGAGCGCTCTTCTTTGTCCGCCTTGTTCGCATGCCGGCTGAGGAGGCTCAGCTTTCCTAACAAGGCACCCTCCATGGATGGACATCCGCGTGCGGGCCTATACGGTCACCGCTGGCGCTCGCCGCGATGGCGAGTGCTTCGAGCGCATCTTCGGGATCTTCGCCTGCTGATTCGGGAGTTCCGCTTTACGTTGTTGGCGTTCGTCTTCCTGCTTGCAGCCGGCACGGCGCTCCTCCATGCCACATATGAGGCCCCTCTCGACTGGATGGAAGCGCTGGATACGACCCTTAAGCTTCTTTTCTTCGAGACCACGCGCGCGTATCCTCACTCCCTTCCAGCCCAACTGGTCTTCCTCCTATGGCCCCTGCTCGGGTTGGCCCTTGTGGTCAACGGAGTGGTCCAGTTCTGGACAGCGTTGTTTAACCGGCGGGAGCGACGCGATATCTGGGAGGCGGCTTTGGCATCCACTTACCGTCAGCACATCATTGTTTGTGGGATCGGCCGGGTAGGATATCGGGTGATCCTTCATCTGTTACGGATGGGCTATGAGGTCGTCGGGGTGGAGCGAAACTCCAACGCGCCGTTCATGCCTCTCGTCCGCCAATTCGTTTCCCATGGGGGCTTTGGGGGCGGAGTGGGGTGCCTTCGGCGCCCCGCTC
>JAUQQB010000294.1 GCA_030550075.1 Chloroflexota bacterium
ATGCAGCTGATCCCACTGATCGGCCCCCGGGGGGAGAGCCGGCAGGCCCAGGAGCTCGGTTCGGAACCGATGGATCGCCCTCCGGGGTCCGAGTGGGGGACCCATCGTCGCCCCGCCTGAAGTCGGGAGGCCGCCCCGGGCGGCCTCCCTGGCCCCAGGAACGCCCGGTTGCCAATCTGAGGATCGATGGGAGAGCGGCCACGGATCGCCGCCCGGATGACCTTCAGCATCTGCGCTGCGTGATCATGGCATGAAGGACCTGGACGATGGACCACTCGCAGGAGGCGCTGGAGTTCTGGATCATCCGCTTCCTGGACGCCTGTGTGGTGACGGAGGCGGTCTCGGCCTCCACGCTGAAGGCCTATCGCCACACCCTCTTCTCCCTCGTCCGGTTCCTGAAAAGCCATGGGATCTCCCAATGGGCGGAGGCCCGCACCCCGTTGTTGGAAGCTTTCCTCCAGGACGCCATGGCCCGACGGGGATGGTCCCCCAGCACCTGGAACCAGAAGGTAGCCGTCCTTCGAACATTCTTCCGATTCCTGGAAACAGAAGGGGTGATCCCGGAGAACCCTGCCCTTTCCCTTCGCTGGCATTCCCCGCGACAGCGAATCCGCCTTCCCCTTTCCGCAGATCAGCGTCAACGCCTGTGGAGGATGGCCGAGGCGCTCCCGGAAACCCCGCTGGGATTACGGGATCGCCTGATCATGGATCTCATCGGCCACCTGGGATTGCGGGCCGGGCAGGCGGTCGCCCTGACGGTGGAGGATGTGGACCTGGCGCGCGGGCGACTGCGGATCCTCACGCGCAATGGTCCTCGCTGGGTGGAGGTGCCGGAAACCGTCGCACGCTCCCTCCAGCGCTATCTGGACGCCGGGCGTCCGGCGCTGACCCGCAACCCGGAGATCCGGGCGCTGCTGCTGAACCACCGCGGGGAGCCGCTGACCCGCCAGGGGCTGTGGCGGGCGATCAAGATCCTGGCGCTGCGGGCCGGGCTTTCCCTCTCGATCTCCCCGGAGCGACTGCGGCAGCCGCCAGGCCTGCCGCTCCTGATGAACGATCGTTCGCCATTGTAGGGGCACGGCATGCCGTGCCCCTACAATAACAATACCCTATTTCGCGCGATGAAAGGCTGGACCCGCCGAGCTTTTCTCTTACGGTTTCTTCCTGCGGCGCTGGGCGGATGGCTGAGCGCATGTCGGGCCGTTTTACGGCCCGCGCCAACCGCAACGCCGATGCCTCCAACGCCCACCCCCCTGCCTTCCCCGGCTGAGACCATCACGGCCGCGCTGGACGCCTTGCGGCGGGAGGATCCGGATGCCTTGTGGGCGATCCTGACCCCAGCTTCGCGGGCCGCCCTGTCGCTGGAGGAACTTCGCTCCCTGTGGCGGGATACGTTGAACACCGTTGGAGTTCAGTCTGTGGAGATCAAGCCGTTCACGCTGATCCAGGAGGGGGAAACCGCTCAGGCTCGCTATCGGATCCGCTGGAAGACCGCCCTGTTCGGCGATCTGGAGGCGGAGGGGACGCTGGCGCTCCGGCTGTTCCCGGAAGGATGGCGGGTCGTATGGCGGGATGCGCTGCTCTGGCCCGCGCTGGACGAGGGGGATCGGTTCCGGGTGGAATACATTATCCCGGAACGGGCCAATCTCTATGATCGAGAGGGCCAGAGCCTGGCCGTGCAGGGAGAGTGGGTGGAGATCGGCGTGGTGCCCGGGCAGATCGCCGATGAAGGGCTCCTGCTCCAGCGGCTCGCCCGGGCAACCGGGCTGTCGCCGGAGACGATCCGCTCTCGCTACATATCTGGGCGCCCGGACTGGTATATGCCGATCATCCCGTTGCCGGCGGATCGCGTCGCGCCCTTCGCTGCGGATCTGGAGGCGACCCCGGGGGTGGTCCTGCGCCCTCAGAGCGGTCGGATCTACGCCGGCGTGGCGCCACAGACCATTGGGATCGTGGGGAAGATCCCGATGGAAGAGCTGGATCGGTGGCGGCACCGAGGCTACCGGGGCGATGAGTGGGTCGGGCGAATGGGCCTGGAGGCGTGGGGGGAGCCGTATCTGGCGGGAACCCACGGGGGCCGCCTGCGGATCCAGCCGGCGAGGGCCGAGAACGCCTCGCCCCGGCTCATCGCGGAACGCCCCTTCACCCCTGGCCGCTCCATTACTACGACATTGAAGCGAGACTTCCAGGCCCAGGTAGAGGAGATCTTTGGGGACCGCACGGGCGCGGTGGTGGTGATGGATCCGCGGAATGGAGACCTCCTGGCGGTCGTCAGCGGTCCAGATTTCGATCCCAACGCCCTGCTCTGGCCGAACAGCCCGCCTCCCCCGCCCGGCGCGTTTTTGAACCGGGCCACCCAGGGCCTGTATCCCCCGGGCTCAGTCTTCAAAATCGTGATGATGGCCGCGGCCCTTACCCACGGGTTCGCCGCCAACAGCACCTTTCAGGATCCCGGATACTGGGATGGACTGGGCCCCGGCTACCGGAAATGGTGCTGGCTCCAAACCGGCCACGGCCTGGTGGACCTGCCCACCGCGTTAACCGTCTCCTGCAACGTCGCGTTCTATCAGATCGGGTTTGCGCTTTATCAGCAGGATCCAGACATCGTCCCTCAGATGGCGTGGGCCTTCGGGTTGGGAGCGCCGACAGGGATTATAGGAGCACCGGAGGAAGCCGGGCTGGTGCCTGATGCCGCATGGCGCGCGCAACAGGGCGGCCGCCCCTGGTCGGTGGGGGACGCGGTGAACATGTCCATCGGCCAGAGCGATCTTCTGGTCACTCCATTGCAGATCGCCCGGATGCTGGCAGCAGTGGCTAACGGTGGGGTCCTCCACCGGCCCCGGCTGGTGCTGCGAATCGGCCCGGCCCCAGGCCAGCCGGAGGAAACGTTCTCCCCAGAGGTCCAGGGCCAATTGCCGGTTTCTGAGGAAGCCCTGGCCGTGATCCGCCAGGGCCTGCTGGGCGTCACCACCCATCCCCGGGGGACCGCGACCTGGGTCTTCCAGGGGATGCCATTTCCGGTCGCTGGGAAGACCGGGACGGCGGAGACCGTCCCCGGACAACCGCCCCATGCGTGGTTTGCGTGCTATGCGCCGGCGGATCAGCCGGAGCTGGTGGTGGTGGTGGTGGTCGAGCATGGCGGCCAGGGATCGACCGTCGCTGCCCCCCTGGCCCGCCAGATCCTCGAAGCGTATTACGGGCTCCCCCGCACCCCATTGCCGGCCCCGCCCGCGCAGGAGGATCGCTAAGTGGTAGGGGCGAGGCATGCCTCGCCCCTACAACGGGGGAAACCAGAAACGTTCCGCCGGAACGCCATCACCAACCCGAAGGGCATAAGCCCGGATCCGCTCCAGGATCTCTTCCTCGGTCGCGAAGAAGATCGGCCACTGGGAGCGATAGGCCCGAATGGCTTCCGCCTTGACCTTCAGATCCTCCTCCGTTAGCTCCACACAATCGAACCGTCCATCGGGGAGGCCGGAGAACCCTTCCCATTCCGCGTAGGGGAAATCCTCATAGAACCCCCGCAGGACCCCGGGACACTGCCAGCCTTCCACAGCCATCCGGACCAGGCGATGATCGACATGGCCGCCCAGGGCCAGGGGGGCCAGCAGCAAATCCCCCTCTTCCCATAAAACGGCAGCCAGCGCTTCCTGAATCCGCCCAATCCAAAGCGCCTCATCTGGATGCGGGGGACGGAACAGATCCTCCCGATCCTGACAGAGAGGCTGGTCCCGGGCATCCCGTCGATAGATCGTATCAGGAAACTCCCAGTGAATGGGCAGCGCCTGGAGGAGGGCCAGGGCTTCGCGATCCTCCGCTCGCCGCATGGCCATAGCGTTCTCCCCACCTCCCCAGAGAGCATGTAGAACCTGTGCGAAAGGGGGCAATGGAAAGATAGGATCTCCCGCGAAGACCGTGATCACCTCCACGGGATGGCCCTCCTGACGCAAGCGATGAAGGGTTCCCCCGCAAGAGAGCACCGCATCATCTAAATGCGGAGATAGGACTCGAATCCGCGCCGTCGGTTTGACAAACGGGAAAGCGCGTGGCATATTTCCACCCTGCCTGGAACTCGTTCCTAAAATTGGGGAACGTAGACGCCTTCAGCGGGACTTATCCCGCGAGTCTTTTGCGATCCGTTTTCCGAAATCCAGACGCAATCGTATCACAAGTAAGGAGGAAGCCCACATGGCGAAGGCCACCAAGAAAACTCAGCAGGAAGAAAAGAAGGTCGAGCAAATCGCCGATGTGGTCACGCGGCGGATATGCTACCGTTGTGGCCAGCCTATCCGGCTGAACGAATTGTTGCCCGTCAAGGACGGGATACGCAACCGGATGCGCTATTATCACAAAAAGTGCTTTGTTTAAAGGTAACTATTCAGCCGTTCTACCGCAGTGTCTATACGGATATAGGCGGTTTCCTCCTGGGGGCTTTTTGGGCCGAGCCGCGCGCCTTC
>JAUQQB010000295.1 GCA_030550075.1 Chloroflexota bacterium
CGTCAAGCAATCGAAATTCGGGCTGGGGCTGATGGCGATCCGGGAGGATGAGGATGCGGCGCTGGTCCTGGGCGTGCGAGGCCCCCAGAGCAAGACCTTGGCGTATACGCTCTCGGCCCTGTTCCCCAGCATGGTCGGGGTGTTGTTCTTCTTCAAGAACGGAAACATTGAGCCGGTGGATGCCTTCCGGCTTCATCTGTCCATTGAGACCCTGGTCATGGTGATGCTGGGGGGACAGGGGACGGTGTGGGGGCCGATCCTGGGAGCCGCGTTGTATGAGCGCTTGCGAGGCTATCTGTTGACCAGCCCCGTGTTCAAGAATCTACATCTGGCCTTCGCCGGCGCGCTCCTGCTGCTCATCATCCTCTTTGTTCCTGCCGGATTCATCGGCTGGTTGCGCGCTCGCTTCCCTGCGGTTCGGAGGGTAATCGTATGAGCCTGATTGAGATCCGGAACGTTTCCAAACGGTTCGGCGGCTTGCAAGCCCTGAACCAGGTCTCCCTTCATGTGGAGGAAGGAGAGATCGTCGGGCTGATCGGTCCAAATGGAGCAGGCAAGACCACTCTTTTTAATGTCGTCAACGGCGTGTATCGCCCAGATGAGGGACGGGTGATCTTCCGAGGTCAGGACATCACGGGGCGGCCTCCGTATGAGATCGCCCGCCTGGGGATTGCTCGAGCCTATCAGATTGTGCGTCCCTTGAGCGAGTTGACCGTGTTGGAGAATGTGATGGTGGGAGCCTGCTTCGGCCGCGAGGGTCATTCCCTTCGGGAGGCTCGGGAGATCGCTATGGCGGTGCTGGAGCAGGTCGGCCTGGCTGCGAAACGGGAGGTGGAGGCGGCCCGGCTGAATGTTGCGGAGAAGAAGCGGCTGGAGCTGGCGCGCGCCCTGGCCGCTCGCCCTTATTTGCTGTTGCTGGATGAAGTTCTGGCCGGCCTGAATCCAGCTGAGGTGACGGCAATGCTGGAGGTAATCCGGGCCATTCGAGCCGGCGGGATCACCATCTTCATGATCGAACATCTGATGCACGCGATCATGAACGTCTCCGATCGAATCGTCGTGCTGGATTATGGGGAAGTGATTGCAGAAGGTGCGCCTCAGGAAATCGCCCATCACCCTAAGGTCATTGAGGCTTATCTGGGCGACCCTCGCCTTTCCCAAAGTTTGCTGGAGGCCAATGGAGGTTAAGGATGGCCATCCTCGAGGTGCGTGATCTGTCTTCCGGCTACGGAGAGGTGCAGATCCTGTGGGATCTCTCGTTCCGGCTGGAGGCTGGCCAGCTGACCACTCTGATCGGCGCGAATGGGTCCGGCAAAACCACGACCTTGCGCACGGTAATGGGATTGATCCGGCCGTGGCGGGGGGCGGTTTTCTTCGATGGACAGGATATCACCATGCTCCCTCCTCACCGGAAAGCCGCGATGGGGTTAATTATGGTCCCCGAAGGGCGACAGCTGTTCGCGGATATGACGGTGATGGAGAACCTGGAGATGGGGGCGGTGACCGGTCGGGCCCGCTCCCGGTTTCAGCAAAACCTGGAGCGTGTTTTCGAGCTGTTCCCCCGATTGAAGGAACGACGGAACCAGAAGGCTGGCACCCTCAGCGGCGGAGAGCAACAGATGCTCGCCATCGCCCGGGCGTTGATGGCCGAGCCCCAGGTTCTCTTCCTGGACGAGCCGTCGCTGGGCCTCTCTCCGCTTCTGGTGCTGAATCTCTTCGAGGTTATCCGCCGCCTGAAGACGGAGGGGCTGACGATGCTGCTGGTGGAGCAGAACGTGCATCTGGCGCTGGCCATCAGCGATTACGCCTACGTGCTCAGCGGCGGGCGGATCGAGCTCGAGGGGAGGGCCCGCGACGTCGCCCAGGATGATCGGGTCCGAAAGGCCTATTTGGGGTTGTGAATCCGCTCCTGCGCAGGAGTTTGGGGACCGCCCCTGGCGGCCCCCTGAACTCCGGGAGATAATTCCCCCTCCCTCCCCGGCTATGGCTTTGCGGATCCCGGTTGGGGTGTATGGAGGTGTGCCTCCATACACCCCCTCCCCCGAATTTGACCAACCTGGCCGGCCCTGATATCCTTAATACGGGTATAGGGTATTTTCTCGAACCCGGTTCGCACGCGGATCCTGGGAGTCGGGAGGAGGAGATGCCGCTTTATGAGTATCGATGCCGCGCCTGCGGAGCCGAGTTCGAGCAGCTGGTTCGATGGAATACCCCGCCGGAAGAGATCGAGTGTCCCCATTGCGGCCGGCGGGAGGCGGAGAAACGGCTCTCGCGGTTCGCCGCCCGGGGGACAGATAGCGGATCGCGCCGGGATGCCGCTTGCGGTCCGATCACCTGACGGATTCGTTAACAGGAGGCCGGGTTGCCTCCATAGGGATCGGGGTAGCCCCTTCGGTCCGCAGGGATAGCCTCTTCTTCCGGAGGCGAAGCCGGGCACTGAAGGCACCTGGCTTCATCCTCTATGGGAATTAACGCAGGCTGTGGGGCGGAAAAAGCTGTTTCCGTCTGGCGCAGGCGGGCTGTCCAGGGTGGCCCCCATGCGCCGGAAAATTTGGGGGTCCGGTGAGCATCCCATGATCCGAATCTCCCCGGAAGCGGAACAGCGGTTGATCCGGCGCCTGCGGCGTCTGCAGGGGCAGGCCCGCGGGGTGGAGCGGATGATTCAGGAGGGGCGGGATTGTCAGGAGGTGCTGGAGCAGCTGGCGGCGCTGCGGGCGGCTGCCCATCAAGCCTTTCTCTTCGCCGCGCGGGCCTACGTCCAGGCCTGCGCCCGGGAGGATCCAGCCCGTTCCGCCGAGGCGGTTCGAGTTCTCCTGGCCACCCTCCAGCGCCTCCCTTGAGGAACTTCTTGAGGTCGACAGAGTGGCCAGGGGGCCCTCACCGACCTCTGGTCCGCTGGGAGAAGGGAAAGCGGAGTCCCCCGGGTCTATCCGGCCAGGGCGGACAGCGGATGGGGCAGTGGCCTGGGATTCGGAGGTGAGAGCCTATGGGTGATTACTGGTGGCGGGCAGAGGGCCCATCGCAACAGCCCGGTCGGAAGAAAAAGGTCGCTTCCTCGGGAGGCTCTTTAACTTTCCAGCTGCACGCTCCGGAGGAAGCGGAAGACGCGGTGGAAACCTACCGGGCAGGGGATCTCTGCCCGAACTGTGGTTTTGCCCATCTGGAATATGACGGCTATTTCAACGTTTACTGTCCCATCTGCGGGTTTCGCACCGGAGCCCGCGGGGCGTGCACCTGATAGCGCGATCCAGACGGGGGCGGTGCCCCCGATGGCGTTCACCCGGAGATAGGGGGTTCTCTTTACCCTTTTAGGCTAGGAGTTACGCAGTTGAAAGCTCTAAAGGTGGAACGGAATGGCCCCACCCCAAAATCCTTGCCCCCATGGGAAACGAACGGCGTAAGTCCTATTAGGAGTTACGTCACGGGCCTTCTTCCCGGGTTTTCAGGGAGGGGCTCCTCGACGCCTCTTGATGGACCTGAACGTCGGATCTGATCGAAGGAGGATCCTATGAGCACGGAGATCCATCTGAGTCTTCTGGACCCTCAGGGGATGAAGCTGGAGGCGCACACCCCGAGCGGTCACGCGGTGATCATGGACGCTGCGCCGGATGTGGGAGGGAAGAACGAAGGGCCGCGGCCGATGGAGCTGTTGCTGGTCGCCCTGGCCGGGTGCACCGCCATGGACGTGATCTCGATCCTGCGGAAGAAACGCCAGCCCCTGGAGGGGTTCGCGATGGAAGTGCGGGGCGAGCGCGCCTCGGAGCATCCCAAGGTCTACACGGATATCGATCTCCTCTACATCGTGAAGGGGAATGTGGAGCCTCAGGCCGTGGTGCGGGCGATCGAGCTCTCGGCAACGAAATATTGCTCGGCCAGTGCCATGCTCCGCAAGGCCGCCCGCATCCGATATCGCTATCGGATTGAGTCCGTCACGCCGGGGGCGGAGCCGGTGGAGGGAGAATATGTGATGGAGGAGGCTCACGCCTCTCTATGAAACCAGGAGGGGAGGGGGCGGTCGGCGAGGCTGTCCGCCCCCTCCCCGTCCCTACACGAAGAAGAACGCGATCCCCAGCATCCCGTAGACCGCCAGGAGCTGAGCGCCCTCCAGCCAGTTCGTTTCCCCATCCAGCGCGATGAAGGCGGCAATGGCCCCGGCCATCATGAGCGCCACCAGCTCCAGCGGATGGAAGACCAGATCCATCGGTTGCCCCAGGGCCAGGCTGGCGAAGACCAGGACCGGTGCGACCAGCAGGGCGATCTGTAAACTTGACCCCACCGCGATCTCCTGCGAGAGGTCCATGTGGTTCTCTGCTGCCATCTGGACGGCCACGAGATGCTCCGCCACGTTGCCCACCAGCGGGATCAGAATGATCCCCACGAAGAACTCGGTGAAACCCAGGATGTGAAGGGCGGGCTCCAGGGCATGAATGAGCA
>JAUQQB010000296.1 GCA_030550075.1 Chloroflexota bacterium
GTAAGTCCTACTTTTTGGAGTAAAGGAGGCATGCATGGCGCGCGCGTGGATACGACGGTTGGTAGCGACGGGAGGATTGCTGGCGCTGACTCTAGCGCTGACCCAGGGCTTGGCGCTGGCCCAGGGCTCATCGCCGGAGTCAGGGACGGCCGAGGCGGTGCGGGAAGAGTTAAGCCGCGCGGTGAACTTCGCCTGGACGCTGATCGCGGCCTTCCTGGTCTTTTTCATGCAGGCCGGGTTCGCAATGGTGGAGGCCGGCTTCGCTCGCTCCAGGAATGTGGTGGCAGTGCTCACCAAGAACTTCATGGACGCCCTGATTGGGGGGCTGGCTTTCTGGGCCTTCGGCTTTGCGTTGATGTTCGGTGGATCCGGGCTGGCCCCGGGTCTGGAGCACGGCACACCATGGATTGGTCTCTCCGGTTTCTTCCTGACCGGCGCAGCTTATGATGCTCAGACAGCGTTGCTCTGGTTCTTTCAAATGGTCTTCGCCGCCACGGCGGCCACCATTGTCTCAGGAGCCATGGCGGAACGAACCAAAACCACCGCTTACCTCGCTTACAGTTTCTTGATCTCCGCGCTGATCTATCCCATTTACGGCCACTGGGTATGGGGTGGGGGCTGGCTGGGGAATCTCTCTGCTTATCTCCCATTCCTCGGAGAGGGGATCGGAGCCAGGGATTTCGCCGGTTCCGGAGTGGTCCATGCGGTCGGCGGCTTCGTCGCCCTGGTGGGCGCAGCGATGGTGGGTCCCCGCATTGGCAAGTTTAATCGAGACGGCACCCCGAACGTGATCCCGGGGCATAGCCTGACCCTGGTGGCCCTGGGCACGTTTATTCTGTTCTTCGGCTGGTTTGGCTTCAACCCCGGGTCTACGCTGGCGGCCACCGATTTGCGGATCGCGATGATCGCAGTGAACACGTTCCTGGCTGGAGCGGCGGGCGCTGTCGTGGCGATCTACTATGGCTTCTTCCGAATGGGCAAGCTGGATCTGGCCCTGGCCTGCAACGGGGCGCTGGCCGGCCTGGTGGGGATCACCGCGCCATGCGCTTACGTCGCCCCGTGGGCGGCAGTGGTCATCGGGGGAGTTGCCGCCCTGGTGATGATTGGAGGGGCTGCTTTCGTGGAGCGCATTCTGAGGGTGGATGACGTGGTCGGCGCTTCTGCGGTGCACGGATTCGCCGGGCTGTGGGGGTTGCTGGCGGTGGGCCTTTTTGCTGACGGCACTTATGGCGGCGTTGCGGGCCTGATCGTGGGGGCATGGGCCCAGCTGGTGGCCCAACTGATCGATATGGTGGTGGTCACCGCATGGTCGCTGGGGACCGGATTCCTGGTTTTCTGGTTGATCCGGCAAACCATCGGCCTGCGGGTGAGCGCCGAGGAGGAACGGATTGGGCTGGATCTGACGGAGCATGGGGCGGAGGCCTATCCGGCCGGTCGGCGGCTCCAGCCGGAGCTCCCATGAAGAGGGATAGGAGGTCAGCCATGCTGGTTGTAGAGCTTTTAAGCGGCCTTCTCGCTTTCGGGTTCTTTCTGTTGCTATGGGTGATCCTCCCGCATCGCCTCCATCGCGCTCAACATTCGATGGTCTCCAGGTCTGAAGAGACCACGGTAGGGAAGACCCCTATGGTGGTCGCAGAGGAGCCCCCCTCCCGCTTTCCGCATCAGCCGGAGCCTGCGGGCGCTTCGCTGCGCTTGCGGATGTCTGCTTCTCCAGAGCGTCGGAATGGGATATGGGGTGTGCTGGAGGGTGAGTGGGGCGCGCGGAAAGTTGTTCTCCCTGTCGGGATGGAGCGGGTTCGCGTGAACGGAGCGCTCCAGGAGCGCTATACAGCCATCGTGGGCGGCTTGCGCTGTCAACACGCCACACCGTATAGCCTGAAGGAGATCATCGAGGAAACGCTGCAGGGGCTGGCCTACGCTGGGCAACTCCCGCTTTACGGTTTTGGTTTCCTGAGTCCCGTGGGTCTGCAAATGGCGCCCGTGTATCAGCTCCAGGAATGGCGGGTGGCAGAGCCGGAGGGGCCGATTCTTTCTGCGAGGGACCTGAGGGTATTGCGAGAGCATCTGGCGGATCTTTGGGGATGCCCCGCCGAGGCAGTGGAGATCTATCGCCTCTCAGAAGCCATGTCCTGGGTCCCGCCTCTAACGGTCTTAAGCGATTTCGAAGGCCGTTTATGGGTTCCGGTCTTTCTGGAGAGGGGACGCCTGATCTATCCCCACGGCCTGGAGGAGCGGGAGCTCCATGCAACGCCCGATTCCATGTGGGAAGCGCTTCTTGTCGGATTAGGCTCATGGATCCACGAAGGATGTCGGATCGACATGACAGAGCCCCTTGCTCGCGAGATCCGTGGACTTGAGAGCCATGATCAGCTGCGGGGGTTCATGGCTCACAACGGGCGATTGCGACCTGTGACCTGGCCGATTTATCGTTATGGCGAATGGCGGATCGCCTTGCTCGATGAGGATTGCGAGTGGACCCGAGGAGTCCTGGCATCGGATCGGGAAAGCCTGCGGGGGCTGGCTGGCCAGTTTCTGGTTCAGGAAGGATATCTGAGGGATCCGGCAGCGTTACGGGTCATCCGGGAGACATGAGGCGGAGGAGAGACCGGGCGACGGAGCGTGGCGAAGCCGCTTGCCCTGTTGCCCCATTCCCAAAGAAGAAAGAGCTTATCGGAAGGAGGGGTCCTATGCTCACTCTGAGTCTGGTGATCGGTTTGCTGATCTTTGCTGGTCTGATCGCCCTCTGGGCCTGGCGTTATACAAAGGCGGGCCCCAACGAGGTGTTGATCATCTCCGGCCGCAGGCGGAAAGTCATGGATCCGGACGGTCGCAAGCGGATCGTCGGCTATCGGCTGGTGAGGGGTGGGACCTTCGTCTGGCCGATCCTGGAGCGCGTGCAACGGCTCTCCCTGGAGCTGCTCACCATCGAGATTCAGACCGCCGATGCCTACACCGCCCAGGGTGTGCGGATGATCGTGGACGCGGTGGCCCAGGTGAAGGTGAAGGGAGATGAGGCTTCTATTGCCATTGCCGCCGAACAGTTCCTCTCCCGATCCAAGGATGAGATCCGGCGGGTGGCCCTGCAGGTGATCGAGGGCCATCTGCGAGCGGTTCTGGGCACTATGGCTGTGGAGGACCTTTATCTGCGTCGGGCGGAGTTCGCCCGCCAGGTCCGGGAGGCCGCCCGCCAGGATCTGGAACGGATGGGCCTGGACATCCTCTCTTTCACGGTGCGGCACATCGCCGATGAACAGGGTTATCTGGAGGCCATCGGCCGGCCGCGGATCGCCCAGGTCCGGCAACAGGCAGCGATTGCTGAGGCGGAGGCAGACCGCGTAGCCCGGATCGCCCGTCTGGAGGCCGACCGGGTGGTGGAGGAGGCCCGCCGGGAGCTGGAGGCCCGGCGGGCCGAGGCCGATCTTGCCTACGAGTTGCACCGGCACCGGGTTGCCCAGGCCGTCAAGCGGGAGGAAATGGTGGTCCGCCGGGTGGAGAAGGAACTGGCCATCGAGATCGAGGAGAAGGAGATCGAGCGCAAACAGCGAGAGCTCGCGGCGACCGTGGAATTGCCAGCGGAAGCGGAGAAACACCGGGTCCTCTCACTGGCCGATGCCGAGCGCTACCGGCTGGAGGCAGAGGCAATGGGCCATGCGGAGCACATCCGGGCCACCGGCCGGGCGGAGGCCGAGGCCATGCGCGCCAAGGCAGCAGCGTGGCGGGAATACAATGAGGCGGCGCTCACCCAGATGGTCGTGGACATCCTGCCGGAGCTGGCGAAGGCCCTGGCTGAACCGCTGTCCCGCACAGAGCGCATCATTCTGATCGGCGATGGGCATGGCGCGGGGATCAGCCGCTTTACAGGGGATATGGCCCAGGCCCTGGCTCAGCTTCCGGTCGTGATTGAGGCCCTCACAGGCGTTCGCCTGTCTTCCATGCTGGCCCGAAGCCCGATGGCCTCCACTTCTAAGGAACCATCGGATTAACCTTCGGCGCCACGAACTGCCCGGTCGTCTCTCCCCCAGGGAGAAGGCTGAAGGAGCTTTGTGCGCAGGCGAGGCGATCGAAGATGGCCTCGCCTGCGCACTTCTCATCTTTCCCTGTTGAGAGGAGTTGCTTACCCTGGATCAACGGTTGAGTCTGGTCATTCTCCGTGGAGCCGAACCGAGGAAGCGAGCACGAGACAGGATATCAGGTTGGACTCAGAGGGGGCGCAACTCAGGAGTCCCCCTGGCATCAAGTGGGTGAACGAGGTCACACAAGCCCGACCCCGGATTCCGGCCCCCTGGCACCCGGGGTTAGCCGCACTACACATCACCTGCCCAAGCATTTTCGTAACTATTCAGCCGGGCCACATTCCGTTTGGAGCTCCCGCGAAGCGGCGGAAGGTCCCCACCCCCCTTTCTCCCCCCTCCCCACGGCCCAAAGGGCCGTGG
>JAUQQB010000297.1 GCA_030550075.1 Chloroflexota bacterium
GAGCGCCGATTGGGGAACGCTTATAACGGGCACTTCGCTTCGTGCCCTACTACAAACAGGGGCTTTTCTCGTTCGTAGTAGGGCACGTAAGTGCCCGTCGTCTTTTTGGGAACGCTTACAACGGGCACTTCGCTTCGCTTCGTGCCCTACTACAAGCAGGGATTTTTCTCGTTACGTAGTAGGGCACGTAAGTGCCCGTCCTCTTTTTGCGAATGCCCGTAACGGGCACTTCGCTTCGCTCGTGCCCTACTACAAACAGGGCTTTTCCTGTTCGTAGTAGGGCACGCAAGTGCCCGTTCTCTTTTTGGGAACGCAGAATCGGAGAGCGACGATGAGCGAAGGGCGCTGGCTGGTGGAGATGCGAGGGATCGTCAAGCGATTCGATGGGGTAGAGGCCCTGGCCGGGGTGGATTTCACGGTGAGCTATCAGGAGGTGGTGGGCCTCCTGGGGGATAACGGGGCCGGCAAATCCACCCTGATCAAGGTCCTTACCGGGGTCTACCCACCGGACGCAGGCGAGATCTATTTCGAGGGGCGGCCGGTTCGTTTCCGCTCTCCCCGGGAAGCCCGGGCCCTGGGCATCGAGACGGTCTATCAGGATTTGGCACTGGTGGAGATGATGAGCATCGCCCGGAATTTCTTCCTGGGCCGGGAACCGGTGCGGCGGATTGGCCTCATTTCGTTCCTCGATATGCGGGAGATGGAACAGGTTACCCGCCGCGTGCTGGAGGAGATCGGCATCCGGGTGCGATCGGTGTGGGAGCCGGTCTCCGTGCTCTCCGGCGGGGAACGCCAATCGATCGCCATCGGCCGTGCCCTTCACTTCGGTGTGCGCCTGCTGATCCTCGACGAACCCACCTCCGCCCTCTCGATCAAAGAGACCCGTAAGGTGCTGGGGTATGTGGAAGAGGTCCGCCGGCGGGGCCTCTCGGTGATTTTCATTACCCACAACATCTATCACGTCTACCCGGTGGCCGATCGGCTGGTCATCCTGAGCCACGGCCGCAAAATCGGGGATTTCCGCAAGGCCGATATCTCACCGGAGATGATCGCCGAGCTCATCGCAGGGGGAATCACTCTTCCCGAGGAGGGAAAGCCATGAAAGCGGTGATGGTGGAGGCGAATTGGGATCCGCGTCCGGATTATCCGCTTTCAGACTGGGAGCGGGAGACGGGCAAAGCGATCACCGGGTCGAGCATCTGGCGGCACCCCCACTTCTCCATCCAGGAGGTCCCGGATCCGACTCCCGGGCCGGATGAGGTGGTGATCCGGGTGAAGGCGTGTGGGGTGTGCGGCTCGGATCTGCATTTCTACGAGACCGATGCGGAGGGCTACATCCTGTATCCGGGCCTGGTGAAGTTCCCCGTGATCCCGGGCCATGAATTCTCCGGGGAAGTGGTGGCAGTGGGGAAGGAGGTGCGGGATTTACGGCCGGGGGATATGGTGACCTCCGAGGAGATGCTCTGGTGCGGGGTCTGCACGCCATGCCGCAGCGGCTTCTTCAATCACTGCACCAACCTGGAGGAGCTGGGCTTCACCGTGCCCGGGGCCATGGCGGAGTATGTGGCGGTCAAAGCCAAATACTGCTGGAAGATCGACGCGATCGCGGAGCGTTATGGAGACGTCGACAAAGCATATGAAGCGGGTTCCCTGGTGGAACCCACCAGCGTGGCCTACAACGGGATCTTCGTCCGCGCGGGCGGGTTCCGTCCTGGAGCCTATGTGGCGGTCTTTGGCGCTGGGCCCATTGGCCTGGCCGCTATCGCGCTCTCCCGGGCGGCCGGGGCTGGGAAAGTTATCGCCTTTGATGTGAGCGCGCCCCGGCGCGAGATGGCCCGTCGGATGGGGGCGGATGCGGTCTTCGATCCCCGCGAGGTCTCCCCCAGTGACGTGGTCCGCGAGCTCACCCGCGGGGAAGGGGCGGACATGTTCGTGGAGGCGGCGGGGGCTCCAACGCGGACGCTGCCGGAGATGGAGAAGGCGCTGGCCATCAATGGGCGGATCGTGGTTATCGGCCGGGCGGCCGAGCGGGTGCCTCTCTATCTGGAGGTATTGCAGGTGCGCCGGGGGCAGATCTTCGGCTCCCAGGGTCACTCAGGCGATGCCATCTTCCCCAGCGTGATCCGGATGATGGCCGCGGGGTTAATCGATATGACGCGCATCATCACCGCCCGCTATCCGCTGGATCGAGCGGTAGAGGCGGTAGAGCGACTGAGCCAGCGGGTGGACGCGAAGATCACCATCAAGCCGGATCTGCGAAAGGCGCCGGAAGCGGAGCCGGCGGCCGCCGCCACCGCCTGAGGGGAGGAGGCAGCGATGGCTGAACGGATGCCGGCGGTCGTGTTCCAGGGAGAGGGGCGCTGGGCGCTGGAAGAGCGGCCGGTCCCTTCCGTGCGGAACCCGGAGGATGTGCTCCTTCAGGTGGAAGCATGCGGGATCTGCGGCACCGATCTGCATATCCTGGAGGTCCCTCCGGGACATCCGGCGACTCCTGGCGTGATCCTGGGCCATGAGGTGATCGGCCGTGTGGTGGAGGTGGGCCCGGCGGTGACCCACCTGCGGCCCGGGGATCGGGTGGCGGTGGCCCCAAATTTGCATTGTGGGGTCTGCCGCTTCTGCCAGCGGGGGCTTTACAACCATTGCGAGCGCTTCACGACCCTCGGGATCTTTCTGGACGGCGGCCTGGCCCCCTACGAGGTGGCCCCAGCCCGGGCCCTGTTCCCCATTTCTCCACAGGTTCCGTTGGAACGCGCGATCTTTACGGAAGTGCTTTCCACGGTGGTCGGAGGAACCCTTCAGGCCCGCCTGCATCCGGGGGAGCACGCGGTGGTGCTGGGGTGTGGACCGGTGGGATTGTTGTTCCTGCAGGTTTTCCGGGCGAGCGGGGCGGGGAGCCTGATCGCGGCGGACATCGCGCCGTTCCGGCTGGAGTTCGCGCGACGGGCCGGGGCGGATCGGGTCGTGAACCCGCGGGAGGAGGACCTGGAAGCGGTCGTGCGGGAGGTCACCGGGATCGGGGCGGACGTGGTGGTGGATGCGGTGGGCACCCTCATGTCGACCGCGTTGCGGCTGGTGCGGCCCGCGGGAACCGTGATCCTCTTCGGGATGAACGCCCAGGCCCGGGCGGAGATCGCCCAGTATGACATCACCCGCCGGGAGATCCGGGTGGTCGGCAGTTATGTCGGCCGCCACACTTTCCCCCTGGCCATCCAGATGCTGGAGCGAGGGGCGATCCGTCCTGAGGAGCTGGTGACTCATCGCCTGCCGCTCGCCCGGTTCGGTGAGGGGCTGGAGCATCTGCGCCGGGGAGAGGCGGTGAAGGTGATGATGGTGCCGGCTATCCACGAATGAGGACACGAATGCACGAATAAGGAGGTCTGCGATGGGCAAGTGGCAGATCCCGCCGGAAGGCGGTCATATGGATCGGCCGACGGGGATCTACTTCCAGAACATGACCGGCAAACAGGTCATGGAGCGTCTGAAGCAGAACGATCTGATCATCATCCCGGTAGGGGCCACGGAGGCCCACGGCCCCCATGCGCCCTATGGGGAGGATGTCTTCCTGGTGACCCGGATGGCCGAGCAGGTGGCCCTGCGGACGGGGTGCACCGTGAGCCAGCCGTTGTGGTTCGGTTCCCACCCATACCATCACATGGGGATGCCCGGCACGATCATCGTGCCGGAGAACACTTTCATCGAGATGCTCACGGCCATCATCGCCGGGTTCTGGAACGCCGGTTTCCGCAAGCAGATCATCCTCAACGGGCATGGGCAGGAATATGTCATCCCTATCGCCATCCATCGCTTCGCCAAGACGTATAAAGTTCCTGCGATCATCGTCAATGTAAACTGGTATCACGCGATCCCGGATCACTTCAAACTGAAGTCCGAGGGCGGGCCGTATGAGACCCACTTCATCCATGCCGACGAGGTGGAGACCAGCTGGAGCCTGGCCCTGTTCCCGGAGTTCATCCGGATGGAGGATGCGGTGGACACCGAGCCTTACAGCTTCCTGCCCACCGACAGCGAGCACATCGACAAGGCGGGGAACCTGTTGCGCAAGCCGATCGCCTGGTATGCCCAGGTCGGCCTGCGGCCCATTGAGGTGAAGGCTTACCAGCCGGGCGTGGTCGGGAAGGCGACCCTGGCCAGCGCCGAGAAGGCGAAGCCGGGGGTGGAGCAGCTCCTGGACTACCTGGAGAAGCTGGTGCGGGACATCCTGGAGGCCTTCCCGCCGGGGAAGCTGCCGCCGCTGGAGGGGGTGACCGAGCGGGATCTGGAGATGCTGGAACCCTACCTCAAGATGCCCTTTGAGCCCGGCTGGCGGAGCCTGTATGAGCTGCATTACCCGATGTGAAAATAGAACGCTTTGTTGCCTGCCCCATCTCCTTCGCTTTTTCTACCCCTCCCCACGCCATA
>JAUQQB010000298.1 GCA_030550075.1 Chloroflexota bacterium
CTTAGGGGCCGTGGGGAGGGGGGATTCAGGGGGGTGGGGCTCTCGGCCTTCCCGATCCTATAGCCTCAAAACAAATCTGGATGGAGCAGTAGATGGCAGTTCCTCTCCGATTTACTCAAAGCGGAACCGCCACACGCCGATCCCGAAGAACACCCCCGCAAAAGCGACCAGGGCGCCCACTTTGGGCAGTATCTCCTGTAGCCCGTACCCCCGTACCAGTAAATCCTGATAGGCATCCAGCGCCCAGGCGTGGGGCGTGATGAGGCCGATTGTCTTTAGCCAGTCCGGCATAATGAAGCGCGGGACGAAGCAGCCTCCCAGAGCGGACATGGTCAGGAGCAACAGGACGGTCAGGCCGCCTACCTGGGCCTCCGTGCGGGCCAGGGCCGAGACCAGCACCCCCAGCCCGGTGGCCGTCGCCGCTGCGGCCAGGCTCACGACAATCAATCCGGTCGGCGAATGGCCCAGGCTCATCCCAAACAACAAGCTGGACGCCCCCAGCATGATCGCGATCTGAATCAGGTTAATGAGGTAGTAGGGCGCCAGCTTTCCGGCGAGCAGAACGGCCCGGTTCATCGGGGCCACTAACAGCCGACGGAACGTCCCCTCCCGCTTTTCCTGCAGGACGGAGCCGGCCAGCAGGCTCACGATCCAGAAGATGCCGTAAATGGTGTAACCGGGGACGTTTTGCTGGAAGGCGTTGGGATACTTCTCCACGCGCATCCCCCCCGGCGCCCTCCGCTCCAGCGTGATGACAGGTTCTCTTCCTCCCAACAGGCCACCGGACATGGCCTCCTGAGCCTGGGCTTTGAATGCCTCGCGTTGCTCGGCAGGTATCTGGGGGGCCAGCCGCTCAAAGAGGTAGTCCAACCCTTTTGGCATCATCGCGTTATAGGTGCTCCGCTCGATCAGTCCCTGCAAGGTCCCCAGGATCGGCTCCACAAACTGGCTGGAGGTCGTCGGGTCCACAATCACCAATACTTTGGTCGTGCGACGCTCCGCTGCAGCCGGACCTTGCTCCAGTACCTCGGAGAAGTCGGGCGGAAAAACCAGAGCTAAGTTGCGTTTTCCCTCCACAATCAGCTTCTCCGCCATCTCCCGGGTTAGGGGCTGGCCTTCCCAGGCGGTCTCCACCTGGAAGGCGTTCATTTCGTCCAGTTGTCTCAGGATGGCTGCTGCCTGGATCCCCTGATCCTCGTTCACGGCCAGAAGCAGAATTCGGCCTTCGCCCGGTTGGAACAGGCCGCCCAGGGCGTAGCTCATCACCACGATGAACATAAAGGGCTGTAAGAATATCAGCGCCACCGCGCCCGGGTCTTTGAAGAAAATCTTGAGATCCTTCCAGGCTAAGGCCAGGATTTGATTCAGCATAGCCCCTCCCCCTAATCGCGTAAGCGCTTGCCGGTCAGGTGCAGGAAGACGCTCTCCAGATTCGGCTCCAGCACCTCCAGGGAGAGAATCGGCACATCCTGGGCGGCGCACAGCTCGATGGCTTCCAGCAGGGCATGGCGCGCGCTGATGGTTTCGATTTTGAGCCGACCGCCCTGGATCGAAACGGCCCGCACGTGGGGCAACGCGCGGATGGAAGGCCGCAATGCCTCCATGCGATCCGGCGCCAGCCCCATGTAGATCACCCCGCCGCCCAGCAGGCCGATCAGCTCCTTCGGGGTGCCCAGGGCCAGGAGGCGCCCTTCGTCCATGATCGCCACCCGGTCGCAGAGGCGCTCGGCCTCCTCCATGTAGTGGGTGGTGTAGAGGATCGTCATCCCCTCCGCCTTCAGCCGCTCGATGTGCTCAAAGATAAAGTTGCGCGATTGGGGATCCACCCCGACGGTGGGCTCGTCCAGGAAGAGGATGCGTGGCCGGTGGATGAGGCCAGCGGCGATGTTCAGCCGGCGCTTCATCCCGCCGGAGAAGGTGCGCACGGCGTCCCCGGCGCGATCGCGCAGCCCCACCAGATCTAACACGGCGGCGATGCGCTCCTTGAGCGCCGTCCCCCGCAGGCCATAGATGCGGCCAAAGAAGGCCAGGTTATCCCAGGCGCTGAGGGTAGGGTAGAGGGCCAGTTCCTGGGGGACGAAGCCAATGAGGGGCTTGATCTGATTGGTCTCTCGCACCAGGTCGTATCCGCCAATGGTGACCTGTCCTTCATCCGGGGGAAGCAGCGTGGCCAGGATGGAGAGGGTCGTCGTCTTGCCCGCGCCGTTCGGCCCCAGCAGGCCGAAGATTTCCCCTTCCTGAACGCAGAAGCTTACCCCGTTGACCGCCACCCGATCGCCATATCTTTTGATCAATCCGTTCACCTCGATCACACAGCGAGGCATTCCGTTCCCTCCTGCCACTGCTGGGCAGCCCGATGATTCGCGTCAGCCGCCGCGCGAAGTGCGGTCGGTTGCACGCAATATGAGGCGGCCTTCATGGAGCGAACAAGCCAGAGGAGCGCCACTATCGGAATGATCGTAGTGTCTCTCTGCAAGACTTGACTTTCTGATCGTCCGGTTACCGGGATATGCGGGCCTGGGGCGGCAAACAACCCAACGACATGCGCTTCAGCCACAGCGTTGATCCTCGTTCGCCGGGAGCACATATTGGAAGAATCGCACTTAACGTTGCTCACGGCTCAGATGAGCCGCGCCCCAGATCTTGATGATGATCAGCGCCGCAATGGCCAAGAAACCAGCCATGAAGCCACTGGTGGGCAAATCCAGCTTCATGCTGGGCATCGCCAGCCAGATGGACCAATTCATCGAAGCATGGGTCAGGATGGCTGCCAGAATGCTGCCGCCGATGTTGTTGTAAACCCAAGTAAACAGGATCGACGCCAGTGTGATGACGACCGACAGCGACAAGAAAACCACGAGATCATTCGTCATGAACCTGCCCGGGATAAAAACGGCCGGCAAGTGCCACAACCACCAGAAGAAGCCCAGTATGATGCTGGAAGTCAACGCGTTAAAGCGAGCTTGCAGGTGTGGCAACGCGTAACCTCGCCATCCGAACTCTTCCTGAAGAGGTCCAGCCGTAAAGAGGATAACAAGAAAGGCGATCAAAGCAAAAGGCGGATTGGAGACGACCGAGAGGTCCATCAGCCTGACACCCGCCAGTATAGAAGCCCAAATGGACCCCCCGAAGAGAACAAATGGAAGAAACAAGATGGCTACGAGCCAGATCTTCTGGAAACGAAAGTCGATCCCTCGTTTCAAGAGTTGGAGAACGCCCCTTCCACCGTATTGGATGAAAGTCAACAGAAAGGCGGAAAAGGACGGGCCAAAGGCGGCAGGGTTAAGAGGACCGGCGAGGAAATCAGCCACGCCGGTGGGGAGAGCGACGCCACGGGCTGCCAGAGCGTTAGGGATCCAGAATACCCAGGTGAAAGCATAAGCAACCAGGAAAAACAGCCCCACGCGCTTGTAGTCATTAACTCCGATGGTCATCGCCGTTTCCTTTGTGTCTTATCTTCGGTTCTGCCCAACGACTCACATATTTGTCACACGCGAAGCGCATCAGCCACATGCGCTTGTTAACCCGCGCACACCCTTTTCCGATGCGATAAATTGGCGCCACCGAACGCCACCACCAGGGCGAGCGCCACAAGAACATACAAGGTCGCCAGGGCTATGATGGACACGCCAGTTATTACCACTCCTAATGTGTTCAGCGTAATATGAAACAGCGTTACCAGTAAGAGACTACCTTCGGTGCCATTATAAAGCCAGGTATAGATAAACGTTCCTGCAACAGTGCTGATGAACCAGGGGAGGAAAGAATACTCCGCCATTGGGTTACCAGCCCAAAAGAAGAGAGGCAAATGCCACAACCCCCATAACACACCAACAATAAGGGTGGCAATCCAAGCGGTATATCGTTTCTGCAAATGCGGCAGCGCAAAGCCCCGCCAGCCCACTTCCTCCCACGGATTGGAGAACAGGGACATTACAAAAGCAGAAATCACAAGAGGGAGTAGATTGCCTTGAGGTTCCGGCCGTGTTGCAGGGAAGCCCAGGAATTTCGTTATACCTTGCCCCCCAAGAAGCAGAACGACAGGACCCAACACGGCTACGAGGTACCATGCCAGACCAACCCGCCAGCGGATAAGTGCCTTGAGCAAATCCCTAACCTGTGCCTTGCCATACGCCACCCGGGTCACAATAACGGCTGCCAGGGCGGGGCCAACAGCAGGAAGGACAAGAAGAAACTGGAAATAGGGATTGTCGAATGGAGCAATGCTGTGGGATCCCAAGACCATCGGTATCCAGCCAAGCCATGAGATCTTGAAAGCCAGAATATAGAACCAAATTATGGGATATTTACTCATGCTCTCCCCCGGCCTTTTAGGTTAGGAGTTACGCAGTTGAAAGCTCTAAAGGTGGGACGGAATGGCCCCACCCCCCTTTCTCCCCCCTCCCCACGGCCCAAAG
>JAUQQB010000299.1 GCA_030550075.1 Chloroflexota bacterium
CCGGGCTGCGGGGGGAGGATCTGGCGACCCGCATGCGATTCGGGGAGTATCGGGATGCCCTGACGCTGATCTCGCGCTATCCGCTCTTCGGGGTCGGGTTCGCCGGAGTGCCGGACGTGGATCTCTACATCAAAGTGGCTAGCATCTACCTGCTGCTGGCTGTCCAGATGGGGCTCGTCGGGCTGGGGATCTTCCTCCTCGTGATGGGGATCTTCTTCGCCACGGCCTGGAACGCGCGACGCGCGGTGCGACGCCTTCCGGACCTGGAGCCCATCTGGCTGGGCCTTCACGGGGCGGTGCTGGCCGCCCTGGTCAGCGGCGTCTTCGATCATCACTTCGTGAATTTCGATTTCCACCACATGGTGCAATGGTTCTGGCTGTTAATCGGCCTGGGAATGGCGGCCACGCGGATAGCCCACTCCGTTTCCCGCCAGAGTTGGAGGATGGACCCGGAGGAAAGCTCCCGCCCACCTCGTGAGAGGACAACGGGATGAGCTTCGCGCAGACGCTGGCTCGATTGCTGACCGAGGGATCCGCCTCGCTGTTTTATCATCTCACCCTGGGCCTGGCCCTGGAAGGCCTGGGGTTGATGGCCCTGGAGGCGGCCCGCTATACTCCAGGAAACCGTATCGCCCGTCGCCTGGCCCTGGCGGCCGGTCTGGGGCTGATCGGGCGGATGGCCCTTTTCGGGGCGGCCTTCGCGGAGAGCCAGTGGCTGCCCCCTGGGACCCTATTGCCGCCCCTCGAACGCGCGGTGGATGTGGCCACCTGGGCCTGGATCGGATGGGCGATGATCGAGGAAGCGCCCGGGTTCTGGCTCCCCACCCTCCACACGCTGCTCGCCTTTGGGATCTACGGGTGGATCGCCCCTGCCTGGATGAGCCTCTCCCTCCAGGATCCCACGCTCTTTTACGCCGCTACCCCTTCCGATCGGGCATGGATGCTGTGGACCCTGGGGCTGGCCCTGGGGATCGGCGGATGGCTCCTCTCCCGCCCTTCCCCGGCTTTCCGGATCCCCGGGGCGCTGGGTTTCTTCGCCCTGGCTCTGGGTGCCCTCCTGCAGCTCAACCTGCCGCTCGCCGGAACCCACCTGGCTCCCTGGGTCCGCCTGGGCGCGCTGACGGCCTTTCCCCTCTGGCTGGCGGGCGTCTATCGCCTGACGCTTCAGGCCGCTCAATCCATCTCCTGGAGGGGCAGCGGAGCCTCGGAGGGATGGCAGGCCTGGAGCCGGGGGTTGCTCCACGCCCTTCAGGCGCAGGGGGATCCGGACCCCTTCCACGAGGCGCTGAGAGCGGCCCGGATGCTGCTGGGCGCCCGATGGACAGCGGTAGGCCTCTTACAGGACGATCGGCTCATGGTCATCGCGCGGGAGGGAGAAGGCCTGCCCCAGGCGGGAGCGGATCTCACGCTCTCCCTGTCGGAATATCCCGGGATCGGAGAGGCGCTCCTCCGGCGTCATTCCAGCCTCCTAAGGCCCGAGGATCAGGCCGGGGAAGCCGGCCAGCGGCTCTGGCAGGCTTTCGGGATGAAAACCATCGGTTTTCTGCAAATCGAGCCCCTGGTCGCTCAGGCGCGTCTCCTCGGCGCCTGGCTGATCGGCTACCCGAAGGGGCACGGGCGTTCTCTGGATCCCGGACCGGGTCAGCAGATGGCGGAGCTCCTATCTCAAACGCTGAGCCTGCTCCAGGAGCGCGAGCGGAAAGCGACCCTGGAGGTCGCGCTGATGTCCCTGCAACAGGAGCACGAAGAGGACGTCCGACGCCTGGAGGCCCAGCACGCGGAAGAGCGGCAGATGTTGCAGCGGGAGATCAATCGCTGGGCGACCCGGGCCGCGGAAGCCGAGGAGGAACGAGAGCGCTGGCGCCGGCGGGCGGAGGAGCTGGCCCGCCTGATCGAGGCCCGGGCCTCGCTCCCCGTAGGGGCCTCTGCCTCAGACTCCGGGAGGACCCCTTCTCCGCCTCCCATGCCGACAACGGCCTCAGAAACCGATCGTGAGGGATTGATCCTGGCCCTCCTCCAGGAGCTGCGAACCCCTCTGACGGCTATCCTGGGCTACACAGATCTCCTGTTAGGGGAAGCAATCGGCATCCTCGGAGCCACTCAGCGCCAGTTCCTGCTCCGGATCAAAGCGAATATCGAACGGATGGCGGGATTGATCCGGGAAACCCTTCAGATCGCTGCTCTGGAGGCAGGGACCTTCCGGCTGGAGCCCGGACCGCTGAACCTGGCCGAGGTGCGGGATCTCGTGCTCCAGCAGCTCCAGCCCGTGCTTCAGGAACGGGGCTTGCGAGTCGCCCTCGAATGGCCGGATGATCTGCCGCCGGTCCGGGTGGATCGGGACGCTGCCCAGCAGATCCTATATCATCTGCTGAATAACGCCGCCCTGTGCAGCCGGCCTGGCACGGCCGTTGGCCTGCAGGCCCGTTTCAACCCTGAGGTTCACGGGATGCTCTTCCTATATGTGCGGGACACCGGGGGAGGGATTCCGGTGGAAGAGGCCCCGCGGGTGTTCGTGCCCCGCTATCGGGCCACCACGCCATTGATCCCCGGGGTCGGCGACAGCATCGGCCTCTCCATCACGCGGGCGCTGGTCGAGGCCAGCGGGGGACGGATCTGGGTGGAGAGCGAGCCGGGGATCGGGAGCACGTTCACCGTGGTTCTCCCCCTGGCCTCATAACTGTGGGACGGGCTGATGAGATCCGAAAATATTTCCTCATGGAAAATCACCTTCGAGCGAGCCCTGGCGCTCCTGCTGCTGGGGTGGATCCTGATCGGCGCCCTCTGGACGGCTGCCGAGGAGACCCGGCCTCGCCCCCTGGGATCGGGGCAGGG
This sequence comes from Chloroflexota bacterium, assembly GCA_030550075.1. GTDB lineage: Bacteria > Chloroflexota > Anaerolineae > Thermoflexales > Thermoflexaceae > Thermoflexus. Next base: position 2,833 of record JAUQQB010000299.1, read on the forward strand.
CACAAGCCCCCAGGTGCGGGCCACCCAGGGACCCGTGACAGCGACCCCGATGCCACTCAGCCCCACGCCCCTACCTCCCTCCCCTACTCCGTCGCCGACGGCCCTGCCCACTCTGACCGCATTAGCCCAGACTCCCACACCCTTGCCGAGCCCGACCCGAACCCCCTGTCGGCCGCCGGCAGACTGGATCCCCTATCGGGTACAGCCGGGGGATACCGCCTTCCGGCTGGCGACCCTGGCTGGGATCTCCCTGCCCCGGTTTCTGGAGGCCAACTGCTTGCGCGGACCCGCGCTGTTCATCGGCCAGCGGGTGTATCTGCCCGTGCACCTGCCCACCCCCACCCCGAACCTGACCCCATGCGGCCCACCGTCAGATTGGGTGCTTTATACGGTGCAACCGGGGGAGACGCTTTATCGGCTGGCCGTGCGTTTCCAGGTTCCCCTCTACCTGCTGATGCAGGCCAACTGCCTGACCAGCCCGGCGCTGACGGCCGGTCAGCGCCTCTATGTGCCGCCGATGGGGACGCCGACGGCCACGCCGCCCCCGCCGCCTCCACCGCCTCCGCCACCGTCCTCTCCACCCCCTTCCCCTACGGCGACGCCGACCCTGACGCCGACGCCCTCCGCCATGCCGACGGAGACTCCTTCTCCTTCGCCATCGCCGGCTGCAACAGAGACGCCCACCGAGACTCCGACTCCGACTTCCTCTTCCCTTTCCCTTATCCTCTCTGCGGCCCAAAAGGCTGCAGAGAGAGGACCCTGGGCCTCCTTCTGACAGAGACCAGCGGCATAGGCTTCCTTCGGAGCGCTCATTCCTGGGAAAAACCCGGAGGCACCCGCTCAAGCGGGTGCCTCCGGATCATGGGGGGCTCTGTGGGGCGCAGGGTGAGGATCACTTCCGGGCGGTCTTCTTGGCCGTCGCCTTCTTGGCGGGCTTCTTAGCCGCCGCCTTCTTCGCCGGCTTCTTGGCCGTCGCCTTCTTGGCGGGCTTCTTAGCCGCCGCCTTCTTCGCCGGCTTCTTGGCCACCGGCTTGCGAGCTGGCTTGGCCGGGGCGGGGGCCGGCGCCGGAGGCGGGGTTACTTCCTCCGCGGGCGCTTCCGGAGCAGGCGCGACCGCTCCTTCCTCCATCTGGTAGTAGATCCATTTGCCGACCATCGCTCGCTCCTTTCTGTCAAGGATAAGGAATGGACAACCTCATCTTCACGCTCATTGTATGGGCACGTCTGAAATTTAGGCAAGCCTAAAATCAACACGCAGTGACTCGATGTGAGGGAAAGAGAAAACATGCAGGAAGGTGCAAAATGCGGTGGGCCTTTCCCTCAGGGTTTTCGGGTTAGGGTCAGCCGCCTCTGGCAGCCCGCCCATCCCAAAAATCCTGAGGAAGAGGCAATCCCTGGATCCACCGAATCGAATCGGCAGCGCGGGTTTGCTATAATGTCGAAGGGCGCCTCGCATGATTAAGAGTTACGTAGTTGGCCTTTGTGAAGAGGGGTTAATGGGCCCTCGTTATTCTCCCTCCCCGCGGCCTTTCGCCCCGGGGAGGGAGAATAACGTTTATTTTGGGGGCTGGGACGGGCACCTTCG
>JAUQQB010000300.1 GCA_030550075.1 Chloroflexota bacterium
GGGATCCGCAGACCACCGGTCAGGGTTTCCCGCTTGAGGGGGAGGGTCAGCCCCTGGAGCGCTTCCTCCGGGACCTTCACCCGCTTCCCTTCCAGGGCCTGCAAGCGCTCACGGGTAAGCACAGGATCTTCCACCCCTGGTGGAATCTGAACCTCCAGCAGTGTCACCAGGCGGCAGAATACCCGTCGCATCACGGGATCCTCTTCCTCTACCACAGCCCGGAACCGCGCCGCCACACGAGGCCCCTGGATCGATCGCCAGGAAAATTGCAGCTCGACGATCCGCTCGGGAGTTTCCATTGTCAGATCCTCTGGGAATGGGCCAGGGGCCGAAGCCTGAAACCCCTTGCATTGTGATTATAACCCACCTCCAGGGCAGATAGCTCCCCTCCTCCGGCAGCCTGAGGAGCCACCGGAGGGGCGGCCTCTGGCATCCCCACCTGCCTCAGAATCCCCCGCGCGTTCAGCCATCTCTGGCGCGCAAGATGGCGATCAGAACGGGCGGCCCCATGGTGAAGAAGGCGATCAGGCCAAGAGCCTGAGCCATCGGATCCGCCCGGGGGTTCAGGAGCGGATGCAGGACAAAGGCGGCCCCGGCGATCGCATAAGCCAGAACGGCCTCCAGCGGCGGCGCCTCCGGCCGGGAAGAAATAGGGGCTGTCCAGCGGCTGGAAAGCCAGAGATAGGCCCCATAGATCAGCAGCATCGTGAGCATCCAGCCCACGAAATTCTGGAGTGGGACACCGAAGTAAGGCCCTTTGGTCTTCCATACCCAGAAGCCCAGGCGGGTCATCGCCGGATCCATCGCTAAGTCCCAGGCGGTCATCCACATCGCGGCCAGAAGGGCCACCCCCCACGGGCGTCGGGGCGCTACCGGTGATTCGCCCAGAACCTGACACGTCAGGATCAGAGCCGGATAGGCCATCATGAACCATGCGAAGGGGATCAGCACTGGGACACCCAGCAGCAGCGGCCCCAGGCGCCCGGTGTAAACATAAGGGCCATAAATCCATCCCGTGGCCACTCCAAGGGCCTCCATTCCCAGGCTGATGCTGAAGGTCAGGCCCAGGAGGAGCAGGGCACGGGATTGCCCCAGGGTGGGCAGCGCATGGGCCAGCGCGAATCCCCACTGGAGCAATGTATTCAACGGCATCAACCAGAAGGGATTGGGCCATCCCCAGGCCACCGCCATCACGTGATAAAGCGTTACACCGCCAAAAGCCGCCAACAAAGCTCGTCGCATCCGCTTTGCCCCTCCCGTTATGTTCTTGAGGGGTAGGGCAACTGCGAGCAGTTGCCCTACCCCTCGGCCAGCCATTGCCTCAGGATCTCCCGGGCCTTCCAGGCCGCGCGAGCCCGATGGCTGATCCGGTTCTTCATCACCGGGGGAAGCTCCGCCATCGTTTTCCCGAGCTCCGGGATGTAGAAAATCGGATCATAACCGAACCCATGGGTCCCGTGAGGCTCAAAGGCGATATAGCCCTCGAGACGTCCCTCCACCAGCACCGGAGGCTCCCCGGGCCGGGCCAGGGCGATCACACAGCGAAACCGCGCCGTCCGCTGAGGCCATGGGACGCCGGCCATGAGCTCGAGGACCTTCCGGATGCGAGCTGGGTCATCGGCATCGGGCCCGGCGAACCGGGCGGAGTGAACGCCGGGAGCGCCCCCCAGGGCATCGATCTCCAGCCCCGAGTCGTCCGCCAGGGTCCACAGCCCGGTGCGCTCCGCATAGCGCCGCGCTTTCCAGCGAGCATTGTCCTCCAGGCGTTCATAGGGCTCTACGATGGCCTCGGAGATCCCGACATCGAGAAGATCGACCAGCTTCACCGGGAGATCGGAAAGGAGGGCGGTCAGCTCCCGGCGTTTCCCGGGATTATGGGTAGCAATCAGGAGCAACCGTTCAGGCTTCGGGGGAATGGGGGGGTTCGTCCGCGCGCTCATTCTGGAGCTTCTCGATCCCATTTCGGATAACCTGAAGGAGGCGCGAAAGGGTTTCCTCCAGTTCCAGAAGCCGGGTCAGCGCGTAGTCATCCGCGTCCGCCTTCAGGCGTTCCGCTTCCCGCTGCGCCCGCTCGATAATCACTGAGGCTCGCTGCTCCGCCGCCTGAACCACCTGGTGCTGGGCGATGAGATCACTGGCCTGCTCCTGGGCCAGCGCGACAATGCGCTCGGCCTCCTCTTTCGCCTGAGCGATGATCCGCTCCCGCTCCTGAGCGATCCGTCGGGCCTGCTTAATCTCCTGCGGGATCGTTACCCGCATCTGATCGATCAGGTCCAGAAGCCGCCGCTCTTCGATCACCACCCATCTCAGGAAGGGAAGAGGACGGCTGCGAAGAACCAATTGCTCCAGCTGATCGATCAGATGCAGGATATCCATCCCGACCTCCTCTGGGCTTGGGCAGCGAAAGGAAATCTCAGGGTGGGGTAGGCCGCTGAAGGCGGCCCACCCCACCTGAAACTTCCCGGAGTATGCCTCAGCGGATGCCCGTCACTCACGAATCGAGATGATCGGGACCGTCTCCCCCGCCCGTTCGGCGGCCTTGGCCGCCAGAGCGCGGGCAACATGGGGTGGGACCATCGCCGAAACGTCCCCGCCCAGCAAAGCGATCTCGCGGACGATGCTGGAGCTGATGAAGGCATAGTCCCGGCTGGTCATCAGACACACTACCTCAATCTCCGGAGCCAGTTGCTTGTTAGTCAACGCCATCTGGAGCTCTAACTCGAAATCCGAAATCACCCGAAGCCCCCGCACGATGACCCGCGCTCCGATTCGCCGGGCGAAATCAACCGTAAGGCCGCTGTAAGCGGTGACTGTGACGTTCGGGAGATGCTGCAGGGCTTCCCGCACCAGGGCCAGACGCTCCTCCAGGGAAAAGAGCAGGCTCTTGCTGGGGCGATCGTAGACGCCCACTACCAGCTCGTCGAAGATCGCCGCCGCCCGGGTGGCGATATCGATGTGCCCATAGTGGATCGGATCGAAAGACGCCGGATACAATGCTCGGGTCATCTCCCAGCTCCCGGAGGGGATTCAGCTTAACTGGGCTCCACAGGGCCTTGCCAGAAGCGAGACACGGCTTCCGCCAGATGGCGGTGCTCCGGAGCCTGAAGGTCAGGATCGTGCTCGGCTAGGCGCTCCGCAGCCTCACGGGCGATCTCCAGAAGACGCAGATCGGTGAGATCGGCCAGACGCATTTCCGGGAACCCGCTCTGGCGCGTGCCCAGGAAATCGCCAGGCCCCCGCATCTCGAGGTCTTTCTGAGCCAGCTGGAAGCCATCATAGATCGTTTCGATGGCCCGGAGGCGTTCAATGGCGCTCTCGGAAGGGGATTCCGCCAGCAGAAGACAATACGATTGATAGCTGCTCCGCCCGACCCGGCCCCGGAACTGATGGAGCTGGGCCAGCCCGAACCGATCGGCCCCCTCGATGAGGATCACGGTGGCGTTGGGCACATCCACGCCTACCTCCACCACCGGCGTCGCCACGAGGATCTGGATCTCCCCGCGGGCGAAGGCGCTCATCACCGCTTCTTTCTCTTCGGACTTCATCCGCCCGTGGATCAGGCCCAGCCGGAGGTCAGGGAAGACTTCCCGCTGCAGTCGCTCGTATTCTTCCACCGCGGCCTTCGCCTCGATTTTATCGGAGCCCTCCACCAGGGGACAAATGATATACGCCTGGCGGCCCTGCTCAACCTGCCGGCGGATGAAGGTATAGGCCCGCTCCCGCTCCTCCGGCATCAACCATCGGGTCAGCACCGGTCGCCGGCCCGGCGGCATTTCATCCAGGACAGAGAGATCGAGGTCGCCATAGAGGGTGAGGGCCAGGGTGCGGGGGATCGGCGTGGCGGTCATCACCAGCACATGTGGGTTGTAGCCCTTGCCCCGCAGGGCCGCCCGCTGCAGCACCCCAAACCGCTGCTGCTCATCGATGACCACAAACGCCAGATCCTGGAATGCCACTTCCTCCTGAGTCAGGGCATGGGTTCCCACCACGAGGTGACACGTCCCTCCGGCCAGCTCCCCATAAATCTGCGCCCGCTCCGCCCCGCTTACCCCCGAAGTCAACAGATGGATGGTCGGGGTGGGCAGGCCAGCGTTCGCCCAGCGCTCCACCAGGGCGATCAGCGTCCGGTAATGCTGTTCCGCCAGGATTTCTGTGGGAGCCATAATCGCGCTCTGGGCGCCCGCCAGGAACACCGCGTAAGCGGCCAGGGCCGCTACCACCGTCTTCCCGGACCCCACCTCACCCTGAAGCAGGCGATTCATCGGCACTCCCGCACGTATGTCGGTCAGGATCTGATCTAAGGCCCGATGTTGAGCACCCGTAAGGGAAAAGGGAAGGGCTTCGATCGCCCGCTGAAGGGTCGTTTCATCGAAGGCCAGTGCCCGCCCCGGGACGCTGCGCCATCGCCGACGGACT
>JAUQQB010000301.1 GCA_030550075.1 Chloroflexota bacterium
CGGGGCGCCTTCGGCGCCCCGCTCCGCCCCCAAAGCCCCCATAGGAAACGAACTGCGTAAGTCCTATTTTTTATTCTGGGCAGGCGGGCTGACATGAGCAACGGATATGGCTCACCTCTAACTGACAAATCCCTGACAGCCTTAGGAAATGGCAGGGCTGCTGAAAACGGCCTATCCTACATGATATTTGCATTGCGCTCCCAGATATGAGGGCATGGCATATCATCACCGCCATATCTGGGCTCCAGCAGGCGGGGCTCCCAAATTTCCAGAGGCCCGATTCAGCCTGGATGGGTCGGAGAGTGCGCCTTCGGCGCGTCCTCCGACTCGTCCAACACCTGGTCATCCATCACCATATGAACACAGCCGCCAGTATAGATTTTCCCCTCTTCCTGCAGTCCTTTGAGCCGCTGGAAGAGAAAAAAAGAGGAAAGCGTTTGCCCGGCATAATGGGAACACCCCAACAGCAAGGCCCGCGGCCTGCTTCGTCCAAAGTCCAGGCAGGTGATTATTCCACGAAGTTCTCCAGGCAGTATCCTCCTTCCTCCCGGCGATTGACCAGATAGACGGGCTGGTCCGGGAAAGGCTCGATCTGACGGCGGATTCGGGCAGCGAGAGTGTGGACATTGGCCTTGGTGGCTCCCCGGGATCCCAGGGCGGCGCGCAGACGTTCGTCGCTGGCATCAATCGGAGCGCCGCGGCGTTCCCAGAGCACGCGAAGGAAATTGAACGGCTGCTCCGTTAGGGGGATCCATCGGGGCCCCCGCCATACGCCGTGGCCCTCCCGATCGATCCGCAACGGCATATGACGGGCACATAAGGTTCGCAGGACCTCCCGGACATGGGCCCGATTCAACGGAGGTTGAAGCGGTTCCTCCCTTTCCAGCGCTAAATACAGGACGGTCTCTACCCATGCGACCCAGCCGGCCGGAGCATAGCCCCCATATTCATCGCAGAGCCATTGCTCAACTTCTGCCTGGAGCTCTGGATCCATCCAGTCCTCCAGGCTCTGGGAGGGAACCGACAGGGCAGCCCGGAGATGTCGGAGGGCGATTTCCCGCACCTGATCCCGGCTCCATGTCAGCGACAACACTCCAATTCGTCCCCTGGCAAATCGGGTCAGATCCTCTTTCTCCCAGATCTCCCGGGGAAGGGCGAGGGCGACCCGGAACCCCGGATGAATCATCAGGTCATGCCATTCCAGAAGCTCCCGGAGGGCGCGTCGATGGAGTGATGCCTGAGTTTGATTGAAGTCGCTCAACACCCGAACCCAGGAATAGCCCAGCCTGCGGATTAAACTGACCAGCTCATCAATCTGCCCCTGAACATCTAAGGGCTGCGTGGTGGTAGGGAAAAGATCCTGATAGGACACCCGGCTCATGGCCTCCGCATGCTCTGGAGGCAGGTCCTCGATCCAGCGACGGAAAGCGCGGGAACCCAGATATTTTTCCATCAGCCAGCGTAAGAATTCTTTGTGAACGTCTCCCAAGACGGAAAGGGAATGGGGGCGCTCAATCAGGTGATCTCGCAAAGCGATGGCGGCAGCGCCCATGATCTGAGCCAGGTGATCCTTACCCGGGAGCCAGGCCCGTGGGGACCCGGGCCACCGTTCTGGGGGATAGGGGATCAGAAAGGCCCCTGGGGTCTCTCGATGAGCCAGAGCCATCAGGGCAATCGTTTTCCCGCTGCCGGGTCCGCCCAGCAAAATCCGCCAGTGAGGCCCTTCCTCCAGAGCGTCCATCGGCCCCGGCACATAGCATTCCTGCCACCAGCGAGCGGCTTCCTCTACCGACCAGCTGGCGGGGGAACGGAATGGCCATCGCACGTAAGCAACCGGACGCTTGATCATCCGCTAAGACCCCGGGGCGTTCAGCGCCTTTTCGACATCCTCGAGGGTGATTTGCACCTTATCCTGTGGGATGGTCTCCAACACCCTTTCCCACAGCCGGCCCAGCCTGCTCGGCGCGCCCTCGCGACGATCCTCCAGCGCATGCTTGATCATCTGATCCAGCCCATCTTCGTCCATTATCTCCGTAAGCGATCGATGCTCTCCAATAATCATACGATAGCGATGATGGATCATTTCCCCCAGCTGTTCCCTGGTCCAGAAAAGCTCTTCCTGATCCGCGAGCATGATCTCCTCACCCCAAGGCTGTGGAAGGAACATAATCCATTGTAACTTGGCCTGCAGCAGGCTGATGAGCATGGGTTTTAAGGTGCCGATGGTCTGCTCAGCCGCAGGGATGCTTTCGAGATCCAGGACCAGACGCACCTGCTGAAAGCCCAGGATGCGAGCGCAGAGCGTAACCGCTTCAGGCCAGGTTCCCGCCCGAAGCTCCATCGCTTTCGTGTTTTGGATTTCCCGCAGGAACTGGGTCGAACCATAACGAGCCTGCTGTCTCCAGAAATCCTTCTGCTCCTTATTCTGGGCTTCGTTCAGCCATTGGGCGTTATCAAGTCGTGAGAGCGTGGATGCAACCTTCGCCTCAACAACCTCCGGGTGCATAGCGGTTTTCAGGAAGCATGCGATAAATGAGCGCTCCTTCGGATCCAGAGTCGTCAGCCATGTGGGATGATCGAGCAGGAAACGCAGGATCAGGCGGGAGAATTCTTCTGGAAGGTCCTCTGCTCTCTCTACCTCCCCGGGGCGGTAGAGGATGAGATCCCGTCGGATGTCAAGATGAAGCGATTGGGCGATCGCCAGGGCCATGGCGGTTCGACCGGAGCCGGGTGGTCCGATCACCAGAGCCGGGCTTTCGCTGCGGATGAGGCGTTCGTATAACGGGTGAGGCCAGAAGGCAGGGCGCGCCGGGTCCAGCAGCCGATCCTGTTCTTCTTCAGCCCGCAAGGCCGGGAAGGGATCCACCCCGTTCAGCTGACGGCTGAGCGACTCGGGAAGGTGCCTGGATCGGGGCCGTCGCCGGGGGAGGACGTCGGCCGGAGGCCAGCGCCGGGGTTGAGGCGCAAGCGGTTGCTGATTCAGCCGGGCGATTTCATCCTGCAGTTCGGGAGGCAGTTGGTCTTCCCAGAGCAACTGGCGAAATACCTGTCGTCGCTGCGGGCTCACCAGGGGCGCCACGTGCAGGAACACCACGGCGGCTGCCTTCGGCCAGATCCTTGCTGTATCTCGAAGTAGGTCCTCCAGCTGCTGATCCGAAAGACGGCCTTCCACGGCCTGAATCAGATGCTCCATTCGTTCAAGGACCGCGGCGGAGATGAGGTCCTTCCATTCAGGGCTTTTTAATTGCTCCAGCCAGTTGCGCGCTGCCAGAAAATTCCTTTCCTCAAAGGAGCGCTGGAATTCGTTATGCGCCCGATTCACATGCTCCTGAAGTCGGAGCTCCCGCTCGGCCCGTTCCCGGACATACTGAAGCGCCAGTCCTCCGACTGCAGAGACCAGGGCGATTCCCATGGAGATCATGGATTCTCCCCATCGCCATCCCTCCAGCGCCTGGCGCAGCGTAGCCATCCAGCTCCCCTCGAGTTGAACCGAAATGCGATCCTCTCGCACTGCGCCGGATGTGTTCTGGAGGCGAAGGACAAGCGTCTGAATGGACCAGAGCCCTTCTGTGATCACGCGACCTCGCAGCGGGAGAAAAAGGACCGGTGATTCGTCAGAAAGAGCAGCCGTCAGCTCCTGAGGATCCGGGGCTTCAGTTTGCAGGCCGGCCGGAAGGGAGAAAGTAATGGTGATCGGATACAAAACTGTGGTATTTGTGCGATTCAGGCGAATAACCGCAGTGATTGGATCGGCATTGGCCAGGATCAGATCGGGGATGAAGGCCTCCACGGTTTCTGAAGAGGGCCCATGAAGATACCGGACTGTAAACCGTGTGGCGCGGGGTTTCCAATCCATCGTCATGAACAGGGAAATCAGTGCCATCAGGACAAACCACAGGATCATCCACATCAGGAGAGAGCTCAGGAAACTCTCCAGGGCATGTTGCCCGATGGGCCGGGGAAAGAAGCTCGTTATCAGCAAAGAGAGGATGATGACCAGAAGGACAATTCCGAGAAAGAACCATCCGATGCGGAGCATCAGCACGAGAACAAGCGGGAGAGCAAGCACTCCCAGCACGGAAGGCAAGGCCTTTATGGCTCGGTATGGAAGCTGCCGTGCCCATAGTCTCCTGAAAGAAGAGCGGAAGCCAGACGTCATCGCTCTCCTCCGGTTTCTCCAGATAAGAGTTACGCCGCTGGGAACTGGTTAGAGAGGCATGAGGCCCCACTCTATCCCCTCAGGAAAGGGGATAAAAGCTACCTTCAGATGCTGAACCATGCCCCCCGGATACCTGGCTCTGCCTTTCACATCCCCTCAGGGAGAAATCAGCTTGGCAGCCCCTATGGATTCTCAATAGGACTTACGCAGTTCGTTTCCCTGGGGGCTTTGGGGGCGGAGCGGGACGCCGAAGGC
>JAUQQB010000302.1 GCA_030550075.1 Chloroflexota bacterium
GAGGGTCAGATATGACTTTGCGAGTGATGACCCGGCGCTTCACGGTGGAAGAATATCACCGGATGGTGGAGGCCGGGATCCTCGGCGAGGACGATCGCGTCGAGCTCATCGAGGGGGAGATCATCGAAATGCCGCCCATCAGCAGCATGCATGCGGGGGCCATCAATCGCCTGGTTGATCGTCTGCTCAACCTTCAAGTTCGAGGATCCGTAATTCTAAGCGTTCAAAACCCCATTCGCCTGGGCGAGCGCTCGGAGCCGGTGCCGGACCTGGCGTTGCTGCGGCCGCGGGCGGATTTCTACGCCTCGGCCCATCCCGGCCCGGAGGATGTGTGGCTGGTGATCGAGGTGGCGGAGACCTCCGGGACCTATGATCGGGAGCGGAAGCTCCCCCTCTACGGCCGCGCCGGCATCCCGGAGACCTGGGTGGTGGACCTGGAGCGGGAGGAGGTGGTGATGGGGCGGGATCCCTCCCCCGAAGGCTATCGGACCCTTCGCATCGCCCGACGAGGGGAAACCCTCTCCCCCCTCGCCTTCCCCGACCTCACCCTCTCCGTCGATGAGATCCTGGGATGAAGGAGGGTCAGATATGACTTTGCGAGTGATGACCCGGCGCTTCACGGTGGAAGAATATCACCGGATGGTGGAGGCCGGGATCCTCGGCGAGGACGATCGCGTCGAGCTCATCGAGGGGGAGATCATCGAGATGCCGCCCATCAGCAGCGCCCACGCGGGGTGTGTGGATCGATTGGCCATGCGCTTGATGGAAGGCCTGCGCCGCCGCGCCATCGTGCGGGTTCAAGGCCCCATTCATTTGGGGGAGCGTTCCGAGCCGATGCCGGACCTGGCGTTGTTGCGGCCGCGGGCGGATTTCTACGCCTCGGCCCATCCCGGCCCGGAGGATGTGTGGCTGGTGATCGAGGGGGCGGAGACCTCCGGGGCCTATGATCGGGAGCGGAAGCTCCCCCTCTACGGCCGCGCCGGCATCCCGGAGACCTGGGTGGTGGACCTGGAGCGGGAGGAGGTGGTGGTGGGGCGGGATCCCTCCCCCGAAGGCTATCGGACCCTTCGCATCGCCCGACGAGGGGAAACCCTGGCCCCCCTCGCCTTCCCCGACCTCACCCTCTCCGTCGATGAGATCCTGGGATGAAGGTAGCATCCTGAGGGGCGGGCTTTGCTCGCCCCTCAGGATGCTATTTCCGGGCAAGGAGACGACCCAGGGTTTCCAGAAAGCGATCGATCTCCTCCACCGTGTTGTAATGGAGGGCACCCACCCGAACCAATCCCCCCTGCTCTTCCAGGCCCAGACGTTCGGTGACCCCCAGCGCGTAGAAATTTCCATCCCACACGTAAATCCCCTCCCGCCCCAGCGCCTCGGCGATCGCTCGAGGATGCCATCCCCTTACCCGAAAGGAGACCGTAGGCACCCGTTCCGCCCATCGGGCCATTGTTCGGATCCCATAGATCGTGGCGCCAGGGATCTCCATCAGCCCTTCCAGCAGCCGGGCGCAAAGCGCCTGCTCATGCTCCCGGATCCGATCCATCGCCGCCCGGATAGCCGCGCGCCGGGAGGGATCCGGGGGGTTCCCAAAACGCCGACCCATATCCGCCAGATAATCCACTGCTGCAATGAACCCGGCCAGCCCCTCGTGGTTCTGGGTGCCGGTCTCGAATGCCTCTGGCGGCCGATCCGGCGCCGGGCGCACCCTGTATGGTTGAAGGGCCATCAGCCGATCCATCCGGCCGTAGAGGATGCCCACATGGGGCCCGAAGAATTTGTAGGCGGAGCAGACCAGGAAATCGCAACCCAGCTCCTGCACGTCGATAAAGAGATGGGGCGCGGCATGCACAGCGTCCACATAGACCCAGGCGTCAACGGCGTGAGCCATCTCCACGATCCGGCGGATCGGGTTCACGGTGCCCAGAGCGTTCGAGGCGTATCCCACCGCCACGATTCGGGTGCGTTCGGAGAGCGCCCGAGCCAGTTCCTCCAGATTCAGCGTGCCATCTTCCGGGTGGAAATCCACCCAGCGGATGACGGCCCCTCGTTCCTCCAGCGCCACCCATGGCGCCACGTTCGCGTCGTGGTCCAGCCGTGTGACGACGATCTCATCCCCGGGCCGGATCATCCGCCCGATGGCCCGGCTGATCTGGAATGTGAGGGTGGTCATGTTCGGGCCGAAGATGATCTCCTTCGGGGCGGCGCCGATCAGGTCAGCGGCAGCCTGCCGGGCCACTGCGATAAGTGCATCGACCCGCTGGCTGGTGGGGAAGGCGCCGTGGGTGTTGGCGTTAGCCTCGATCATCGCCGCGGCCATCGCCTCGATCACCCGGCGGGGAACCTGGGATCCACCCGGTCCATCCAGGAACACAGGTAGCCGTCCTTCCACCTCCCGCTCCAGGGCGGGGAACTCCGCTCGGATCTCCCAAACCCATTCGGCGGTGCGCATAAATTCCTCCGAAGGCAACGGAATATCGGTGAGACACCGATTATCCTCACATTCTACACCCGGAGAGCCTGGTCGAATTCCCGCGCTATGCTAAACTATCTGACAGAACCGTCTAACTTAAAGGCTCGGCTGACGGAGGTCGCCGGGTTCGCTGTCAATGTTTAAGGAGAGGAGCGCCCTGATGACCCGAGGTCCTCGGGAAAGCACCTGGCTGGTCCTCTCTCGATGTCTGGCCATCATTCGGCGGGTTCAGCGTGGGCCGGCCACCTGGAGGGATTTGGTTCAGGCGGTCCGCCAGGAGGTTGGGGAGGAAGCCTATGGCGCTGCGAGCGGGAAGGCCCTCCACCGCCGGGTGGTAAACGACCTGGCCCGAATCCGGGAAAGACTGGGGGTGGAAATCCGATACTCCCGTCAGGAGAAGGGATACGTGATTTACTCCCTGTGGACCCCCCTGCTGGACCTCCCCGACGAAGATCTCCGGACCATCGCCTGGCTGGGCCGGGTGTTTGACGAAGAGTCCCCCTATCACGATGAGGTCCACGCCCTCCTGGAACGCCTCACCTTCTATTTAGGCCCTCAGCGGGCGCCGGCAGTCCATCGGTATCGGCGGGGCCTGGAGATGGACCTGCGTCAACGGGATCAGGACCGGATCTCGCCGGAGGTCATGTTCCGGCTGGAGCGGGCGGTGGCGGAAAAGCGATGGGTGGAGTTCGATTACCTTTCGCCCCGGCATCCGGACCGCGTTCCCCGTCGGCATCGGGTGGCTCCGATACGGGTCTACTTCGACGCCAGCCGCGGCCATTACTATCTCTATGGCTGGTGTCGAAGCGTTTCGGGCCCTGAAGGAACAAGGGAGCACCGCGAGCACCGGTATTATCGGATCGGCCGAATCCAGCGCCTGCGCGTTCTCCCCGACCTCGTGCCCCCCATGCTCCCCCGAGGCCGGTCCTATCCGGTGATCTACGAGCTGGCGCCTGAGATCGCCCGGATGGGCGTCACCCGCCATCCCGAAATCACCGTGCACCAGGTGGAGCAGCGGGAAGACGGAAGCGCGATCGTGCGGGGCGAAACCGATAACCTCAAGCAGGTGGCCGATACGGCGTTCCTGATCGGCGCGCTCCATGCGATCCAGCCCGACTACGGCCGGGTTTTCCTCTTCTTGACTGGTCATCTGCAGGAAGGACAATCGTGCACCCGCGCAGACCTCTACCGGCTGGTGGAGGAGGCTTACACGGTGCCGGAGGACTTCGGGCGGTACGTGGCGCGGCATGCCCCGGCGGAGTTCTGCGCGGCACGGGCGCGCGTCCTGGACCGCCTCTTCCTATCCGATAGTGGCCCTCCGGTCCGGGAGGCGCTGGCCCGGGTGGGGGAAGCTGTTACCGGCGTCCCGGAGGGCGTGGGCTGGGCCCTCTACCACCGGTACCGGGAGGAACGCCTTCTGGCCCCGCTGCTGACCTTCCGGGGAAGCGAGCTGGAGGTCGCCGTCGTGGACGAACGGGGGACGGATCCGGGTTTTCCCATCAAGCGCTACGACCTGATGTTCCTCCTGCGGCGGGGGGTCTTTTCCGAACTCCCTCCGGAGGCGTTCGGGCCGGTCCTGGATTCCCCGGAAGACGGCTGGCCGGAAGAGGTGGCCCAGGAGCGCCGCTACGCCCGGCTGCTCGGGCTGGAGCCGGAGGATATGCTGGGCGTCTATGGGTACTTTCGGCTCACGGGGCTGCTGGACTCGCTTCGCCGGGTCTGGTTTGAGACCCCGGAGGACGCCGTTCGCGGGCGCGCCGGCCAGGTTTTTGTGCTTCAGGGACTGGAGGTCTGGACGGACCTGGCGGTGCGGCTGCGCCACCTGAACCGCCGCCTGGCCCGGAAGAAACTGGTGGCCTGGGTCGCGGACATCCATCCGACAGCGGTCCGGCTGGGCCGGGCCCTCCCACCCCTCTTTGAGGTGTATGAA
>JAUQQB010000303.1 GCA_030550075.1 Chloroflexota bacterium
CCCGCTCCGCCCCCAAAGCCCCTATGGGAAACGAACTGCGTAAGTCCTATGTGGGACAACTGCGAGCAGTTGTCCCACCTGATCCGCAGGCCATGTCCTCCCCGACCCCATAAGTTCCCGGGAATCTCTTTTGGGCAGCCGTGCAGAATGGCGTGGTGTGCGAGCTGGAGGCGGCCGCCGCTCGTTGCCCGGCGCTCAAGCGCCAGGCTGAATTTGCGAAAGCCCCCTTCGGGGGCTGGAAATCCGCCGGGCCGGAAGGCCCCGAGGAGCACGAAGGCCCTGTATTGGAGCACGAACGTTTGACGTCCGGATCTCCCAGGGCGAATTCGATTAGGAGTTACGCAGTTGAAAGCTCTAAAGGTGGAACGGAATGGCCCCACCCCCCTTTCTCCCCCCTCCCCACGGCCCAAAGGGCCGTGGGGAGGGGGGAGAAAAATCCTTGCCCCCATGGGAAACGAACTGCGCAAGTCCTACATCAATAATTCGTGAATTCGTGTCCTCTTCGAGGACAGCCCCCGGATCATTCCGCCTCCCGCAGTTTATACCCGACCCCATACACGGTCAGCACGTATTGAGGGTTCTTCGGGTCCGGCTCGATCTTCTGCCGGAGGTTTTTGATGTGCGCGTCGATGGTTCGCTCATACCCCTCATAAGCAACCCCCTGAACCCGTTCCAGCAGCTGCAGGCGGGTGAAGACCCGGCCGGGATGGCGGGCCATGGCGGCCAGCAGCTCGAACTCCGTTGGCGTGAGATGCACCTCCCGATCCCCAACCCGCACTTCCCGTCGATCCAGATCGATGGTGAGATCGCCAATGCGGATCACCGCAGGTGCGGTCACCTCACCCTGGGCCCGCCTCAGGACGGCGCGCACCCGCGCGACGAGCTCCCGAGGGCTGAAGGGCTTGGTGATGTAATCATCCGCCCCCAGCTCCAGTCCCACCACCCGATCTTCCTCTTCCACCCGCGCCGTCAGAATGATGATCGGAACCCCGGATTCCCGCCGGATTGTGCGGCAGATCTCGAATCCGTCCATCCCGGGCAGCATCAGGTCCAGCACGATGAGATCCGGCCGCTCCCGACGGAAAGCGTGAAGCGCCGAGGGCCCATCCCCCACGGCAATGACCCGGAACCCCGCCTGCTCCAGATAAGCCCGGACCACCTGACGCATCCGGGGCTCATCCTCAACGACCAGGATCGTCTTCACCGCTTCACTTCCCTCCCCGTCGGAGAAGTGAGATGAGGGGCCAGCGACTTCGCTGCTGGCCCCTCACCCTCCACGCCAGCTCAGGATGGGCTTCCGGTCAGCGAAGCCCCGCAATACGGGCAATGCGTCCAATCTGACTGCACGGGACGGCCGCACTGGGGACAATGGGCGGTCGGCGCCGCCGGGGCCGAAGGGCCGCCCGAACGCGTCGCCTGCTGCACCACCCAGATCACCGCTGCAACAATCAGGCCCAGAACCAGCAGGGGGATCAACAACCCCAGCAGCATCATCAGCAGCCCGATCCCCCAGCCCATGCCGCCGAAGCCCCAACCCCAGCGGCCCATCATCGGGCAGCCGGGACAGCCCCATCCCCAGCCCCAGCCCCAGGCCGGTCCCATTAGAAAGCCCAGGGCACCGATCACCAGCACCAGGGCCACAATCCCCACCAGCACATAGATCCAGTTCCGGCTCATGGTTTCCTCCTTCAATTCGAATTATGGATCCAGAAAACCTTGGTGGAAAAGACAGAAGCCCGGGGGTGATGGGGGTTGACCTTGATGGCCCCGATCACCCTCGTATCCTCAGAACAACGATCAATGTTCTCCCTCGTGCCCATAAACCATTCGGAGGAAGTTCCCGTGCCAGGTATGCACCCATACTTGGCCTGTCGCGCCGTGCACGCTGAGCATCCCGATGATCCGCCCATCCCGCAGGATGTGCAGCGTGTAGTAGCCGTAGAAGGGATCCGCCTCCTCATCGGCCACGGCCCCCGGCATGGCCTGGTCCAGATAAGCCTGAGCCCGCTGGCGCGCCTCCTCGGGTGAGAGCCGCATCTCCCCCGAGGGGAAGAACCAGCCGCTCATCATCCCTATCCCCCGCCCCATCATCCCGTAACGCGCGTTCCACATCATATTGGGCCCGGGCTCCGGATGGACCGCACCAGTGTAGCGATCGATCAGGAACTCGAAAGCATAGCGGCCGGTGCTGCGCTCCCGGGCCTGCGCGTAGAAATGATTGTCGAAGGCCATCACCTCCGCCAGCTCCAGATCCGGGTTCCCATACGCGGCGATGGCCTCCTGGGCGATACGCACCGCCTCCTCATCGGAGATCGGCGCGCCCGTGGTCCCCCCGGCAAACCCCCAGCTCCCACCGATCATCGGGCACCCCCCGAAGGGAACGGTGGCGGTCAACGGTCGGGAAGCGAATGGCCCCCCGCCCCAGCGGCCCATCATCGGCCCTGTTCCCCAGCGCCCCCCGAACCCCCACCCGGGGCCCGGGACGGTGCGGGTGATCGGCGCCCCCGCCGGATCCGCAGCGCTCCGCTCCACGCCCCCGGCGCGCACGATCCCGGCACCGATCAATGCCAGGCCCAGCAGGCCGGCAAAGATCTCCAACCCTATCAGGATTTTCCAGCGATTCATCGCAACCTCCGGATCGTAGATTCCGTTTCCGGACCTCATGATGCCAGGGACTTTTGAAGATCCGGTGAAGGTCTTGAGGAGAAATCCTGAAGAAGGTCCGGGGGCGGGGAGAACATCTGGCGGCCCACCCCCCCACGTCGCTTCACAGCGGGTGAGAGAAGAGGAGGCCATCCCTTAGGGCCAAGGTTCCGTTCCAGACGGCATCCCGGCTTCCAGCGCCGGGAGCCATCCGGTTTTCCATCGCAATGATCGACATTCTTCACATAAAAACCTTGCCAGAGATCACTGGAGGGGCTCCTCATAACTCTTACAGTTGTAAATGAAGGGATCTCTCGTGTGGTTCAACAGGTTCCAGACTCACGTCGCTGACCTCGATCCGAGGAGCTCCTTCCCCAAAGGATGCAGGTTTATGGCGTAACCCTTGAAGTTTGCCAACCCAGCACCGCCGGGTTCGAGGGCGTATCGCGTCTTCGGGAGGGTCAAGCGATGCCGGAGACGATCGAAATCCGATGGCATGGGCGTGGCGGGCAGGGGGTGGTGACGGCCGCGCGGTTGCTGGCCGAGGCGGCCATGGAGGCCGGTTACTTCATTCAGGCGTTCCCGGATTATGGCCCGGAGCGCAGCGGGGCGCCCATCCGGGCTTTCACCCGTCTCAGCCGCGCTCCGATCTCCATTCATTCCCAGGTGCAAACCCCGGATATCGTCATCGTTCTGGATGATACGCTGCTCGGCAGCCCATCGCTTCTGGAAGGTCTGAAACCGGAGGGATGGCTGGTCGTCAACTCCGCCGGGTCCCCCGAGCAGGTTCGGCGTCGGGCCGGGGGCTATATGGGCCGCCTGGCCCTCCTCGATGCCACCCGGATCGCCCTGGAGGTTCTGAAGCGAAATCTTCCCAACACCCCCCTGTTGGGCGCTCTGGTCCGCCTGACCGGTCTTTTCTCCCTCGAGGATCTCACCCGTCACATCCGCCATCATCTCGCCGCGAAATTCGGGGAGGAAGTGGTCCGGGCCAACCTGGAGGCGGTGCGCCGGGGATTCGAAGAGGTGCGGGTCGATCTGGGGCAGACTCCGCCCGGCGAGCGTCCCATTGAGGCCGCTCCGGGGGGAATGGCCCTCCCATGGTTTGAGCTGCCTCGAGGAGGCCTGATCCTGGACGCCGGGAACGCCATCGCTTACCGGACCGGGGACTGGCGGACGTTCCGGCCGGTTGTGGAGATGGAGAAATGCACGCACTGTTTCTACTGCTGGCTCTATTGCCCGGATGATGCGATCCGGGTAGCGGGCGGGCGGTTCCTGGGCTTCGATGAGGCGCACTGCAAAGGCTGTGGGATCTGCGCGTCCGTCTGCCCGCCGAAGGCGATCACGATGGTCGAGGAGTCCCGTGTTATGGCGGCTGCATAGGGAGGTGGGGGATGGGCCGATGGATGGCACTGGAAGGCACCGAGGCGGTGGCTTATGCGATGAAGCAGGTTGCTCCGGACGTCGTGGCCGCTTACCCGATCACCCCCCAGACCGGGATCGTCCAGACCTTTGCCCAATTCGTGGCGGATGGGGAGGTGCACACAGAGTTCCTCCAGGTGGAAAGCGAGCACAGCGCCCTGAGCGCCTGTGTGGGGGCAGCAGCGGCCGGCGCGCGGGCGATGACCGCCACTTCCTCTCAGGGGCTGGCCCTGATGTGGGAGATCCTCTATATCGCCGCCGCCATGCGGTTACCGATCGTCATGCCCGTGGTCAACCGCGCCCTCTCCG
>JAUQQB010000304.1 GCA_030550075.1 Chloroflexota bacterium
GGTTCTTTACCTGCTCTTCGCCTGGGAAAGCGATCGCTGGCTGGAGGCCGCTCAGGCCGAGCGAGCCCGGACATTCCAATCAGAGCCCCTCCTCTGGACCTGGGTCGGCCTGAACCTGGCCTTCGCCGGGCTCACCCTGGTCCTGTTCCTGGGGTTGCTCCGATGGATCGGCCCGGGCTCCCGCTATCTGTGGGGGATGATCCTCCTTGGACTCCTGTTCGTCGGGCTCGGCGCTCCCCCCGGATTCCAGCTGGCCAGCTTCATGCCGGACCCCCTGCGGGCCTGGCTGGGCGCGTTCCGGGTTTCCACCTATTTGGCCCAGGCGGCCGCCCTCATAACCGGGATGGGATCATTGGGTTACTCTGGTCCTTCCTCGAACAACCCCGACGTGAATAACAGAGGTCCCTTGTAATTGGAGTCGCAGTTGAGGGTGCAATCAGCGAGGGGGGATACTCCCTGGATCTCCCTCCCCACGGCCCTTTGGGCTATGAGGAGGGGAGGAATACTTTTTGAGGGCCGAGTGGGACACTGAAGGCACCCCGCTCCGCCCTCAAAGCCCTCCGAAGAAATCAACCACGTAACTCTTGGACAAAAAAATACCGCGCTCAAAGAGGGATCCGAGCGCAGCGTTATAGGCGGAGGGGGCGGGATTCGAACCCGCGGTGAGCCTTCAAGGGCCCACAGGTGATTTCGAGTCACCCGCCTTCGTCCACTCGGCCACCCCTCCAATGATTCATTATACCGGAAGCCACCGGCTCAGGTAAATCTCGGGCGGATCGTAGGATCGTAAGGATCCAGCGATCCTGTCGGCAGTGTCCCTCCCCGTCCAGGCCGCCAGAGGCAGCCCTTACGGAACGGAAACTCCCGGGTGTGTCCAGGTTTGTCGGGCCAGGCCGTGGCGGCCGGAGCGCTGATTGGAAATCAGCCTTTTTGGGCGCTCTGCGCCGGGGGTCCGCCTTCGCGGACACCCGGCCTCCGGGGACGGCGCAGGCCGTCCCGTGGCCGAAGGCCCATAGAGGCCGCCGCCTCGGGCGAGCAATGTCATGGCGAGCGGAGCGAAGCCACCTCGGCGCGGCCCTTCCGTCGGCGCGACAGCGGCCCGCCCGCGCCCGACCGGTTTGGGACGCACCCAAACTCCCTGTGAAGTTGACGGATCAGGCTCTCCCGGTTACGATATATATGCTGAGAATAGAGCGGGAGTCTTCGGGATGGGGCCGCCGGATGCCTGCTGGGGCACTGGCGGCCTTTTTGTTCCCGTCTCCTTACTGCCCCCGCCAATTGCAAGATAAAGAAGGTGGGAAAATATTGTTGGGGATGAACACCAAAGGCGTTCGCCCCACGAGGTGAAATGGATCTTCATAAGGAGAGAAGTTCTACAATGGCGCAGGTTTTACGGATCGTCCCCCTCGGAGGGCTGGGCGAGATCGGCAAGAATATGATGGCCATTGAGTACGGCCGCAACATCCTGATCATCGACGCCGGGATCATGTTCCCGGAGAACGATATGCTGGGGGTGGATTTCATCATCCCCGACTGGCAGTATCTCCGGGATAAAAAGGCCTGGGTGCGGGCGATCGTGGTCACCCACGGCCACGAGGACCACATCGGTGCCCTCCCCTTCCTGATCCGCGAGATCCCGGCCCCGGTCTACGCCACGCCCCTCACCCAGGGGTTGATTGAGGTGAAATTGAAACAGGCAAAGGTCACCGAGGGCGTGACCCTCCAAACGGTCCAGGCTGGGGATCGGATGACCATCGGACCGTTCACGGTGGAGCTCTTCCGGGTCTGCCACAGCATCCCGGACGGGGTGGGGCTGGGCATCACCACCCCCGCGGGCCTCATCGTTCACACCGGCGACTTCAAGTTCGACCAGACGCCAGTGGACGGCAAGCCCACGGATTTCGCCGCCCTCGCGGAGTTCAGCAAGCGGGGGGTCCTGGCCCTGCTCTCGGATAGCACCAACGCCGACCGGCCGGGGTGGACCCCCTCGGAGCGGGTGATCGATGCGGCCTTCGATGCCGCCTTCCGCCAGGCGAAGGGCCGGATCATCGTCGCCACCTTCGCCTCGCTGATCTCCCGCTTCCAGCAGGTGATCCAGGCCGCGCTCCGCCACGGCCGTCAGGTGGCCTTCGCCGGGACCAGCGTGATCGAGAACGTGAAGATCGCCCAGAAGCTCGGATACCTGGAGATCCCGTCGGGAGCCCTGATCCGTCTCGATGAGGTGGATCGCTACCCATCGCACCGGGTGGTGATCGTGACCACCGGCGCCCAGGGGGAGCCTTCATCGATCCTGGCCCGGATGGCGGCCGGCCAGCATCCGCAGCTGAAGATCGTCCCGGGCGACACGGTGATCCTGTCTGCCCACCCGATCCCGGGCAACGAAGAGATGGTGCACCGGACTATCAACCGGCTCTTCCAGCGCGGGGCCGACGTGCTCTACGATCCGATCGCCCCGGTCCACGTCTCCGGCCACGCCAGCCAGGAGGAGCTCAAGCTGATGATCAACCTGGTCCGGCCGCAGCATTTCATCCCGATCCACGGGGAGATCCGCCATCTCAAGGCCCACGCCCGCCTGGCGATGGAGCTGGGGATCCCGGCAGAGCGCATCTTCACGGTGGAGAACGGATGGGTGATCGAGTTCAAAGATGGCCAGGGACGAGTGGTGGAACGGGTGCCGGGCGGCTACGTGTTCGTGGACGGGGCGCTGGTAGGGGATATTGGCCCGGAGGTGTTGCGGGAGCGGGAGGTGCTTTCGCGGGAAGGGTTTGTGGTGGCCATCGTGCGGCGGGATTCGAAGACCGGCCAGCTCATCGGACGGCCGGAGCTGATCACGCGTGGGTTCACCTTCGCTCGCGAGGCAGAGGAATTGCTGGCCGGTGCCGAAGAGCTGATCATCGAAACGGTGCGTTCAGCGAACGGGGAGGGGAGGTCCCGCCAGGCCCTCGCCCATCGTATCCAGAGCGCGTTAGCCGATTATCTCTACCGCCACACCCGGCGGCGGCCGATGATTATCCCGGTGGTGACAGAGTAGAAGCGAGGCACGTAGGTGCGAGACGTCCCCTCGCCCCTATATGCCTCCATATCCATCCATTCAGAGAGCGCGCCTCCAGACACGCCGAAGGCAACGCAGGAACGCCGCTTTCCATCCAGATTGGCATGAATAGACTCCAGCGATCCCTCCTGGAGGAACCGTGCGGGTCGATGTGGTGACGTTGTTCCCGGAATATTTTGAAGGCCCCCTGCGGGTAAGCATCCTGAAACGGGCCCAGGAGTCCGGCCACGTGCAGATTATGATCCACTCCCTCCGAGCCTTCGGATTGGGACGCCATCACGTGACTGATGACACCCCCTACGGCGGCGGTGGAGGGATGATCATGCGGCCAGAGCCGATCTTCGACGCGGTGGAGCATATCCTCGCCGATGTCCCGCCGGAAAAACGAAGGGAGGTCCCCATCATCCTCCTGGATCCCGCAGGGCGCCCCTTCACCCAGGAAGTGGCCTGGGAGCTCTCCCGCTATCCCCGGCTGGTGCTGATCTGCGGCCATTACGAGGGCGTGGATGAGCGGGTGCGGGAACACCTGGTCACCGACGAGATCTCCATCGGAGATTTCATCCTGACCGGGGGCGAGCCCGCGGCCCTGGTGATCATCGATGCCGTGGTGCGCCTGATCCCCGGGGTGCTGGGCGACCCGGAAGCACCTTGCCACGATTCCTTTGCGGAAGGCCTCCTGGAGCATCCCCATTACACCCGCCCCGCCATCTACCGCGGATGGGAGGTCCCGGAGGTCCTGTGCTCCGGTCACCATCAAGCCATCGCCCGCTGGCGCCGGATGCAATCCCTTCGGCGCACCTGGGAACGCCGTCCGGATCTCCTCCTTCGGGCGTCACTGACGGATGAGGAGCGAACATGGATCGCTCGCTGGGAGGCAGAACGGCGCGCGCTGCTAAGGCCGCTTCTGGAAGGGGAAACAGAGTCGACAGAGCGAGGATCCCCAAAGTAAAGTAAGGGGGAGATGTTCCTCGTCTCTACAATGACACGATGGGTGAAAGGTGTGACTCCTGATGCCCGAGATAGCGAGTCGGAAGTTCTACCTTCCGAGTTTTCCAGTTGACCTTCTCTAGGTTTTTGGAGCTGGGTCAGGCGCCTTCGGCGCCCGACCCAGCCCCCAAAACAATTGTAACTATTCAGCCGGGCCACATCCCATTCGGAGCTCCCACGAAGCGACGGAAGGGCCCCACCCCCCTTTCTCCCCCCTCCCCACGGCCCTTTGGGCTGTGGGGAGGGGGGATAAAAAATATTTTGGGGCCGAGCCGCGCGCCTTC
>JAUQQB010000305.1 GCA_030550075.1 Chloroflexota bacterium
TGGGCGGGATGGTCCCGATTGGCGGAGGCGAGGCTGGCCCCCGGCCGCATGCGTTCAGGAAAAACAGCGCGAAGCCCACGAGAAACATCTTGCGCATGAGGAACCTCCTTTGAACTTCTGTTCCGGGATGGGGGCGGCTGGGCGAGCGGCTCTGTGGGCTGGGCCGCCGGGACACCTTCATTCCTTCCTTATTTTGCGCTCGATGTCGCCTCGTCCGGCGACCGTGGCAGGCGGATGGTGAACGTGCTCCCCACCCCAACCTGACTCTGAACCTCGATGGTTCCTCCCATCGCCTCCACCAGCGCCCGGGCGATGGAGAGGCCCAGCCCCGCTCCACCACCGGTGCGGGGCCGGATCTCCACGGAAGAAGCGCTCGAAAATATGGGGGAGGATCTCGGATGGGATGCCCGGTCCTGTATCCTGCACGTCCAGCGCGATGGACATCTCTTCGATCCGGGCTTGCAGGGTAATCCGTCCACCGGGCGGCGTATATCGGATGGCGTTGTCGATCAGGATGAGCAGCACCTGTTTCAGGAGATCCGGGTCAGCCAGGGCGCTGGCCTCTGGCGCTTCCGGGGTTTCGATGATCTGCCCCCGGGCGAGCCGACGGACCTGGCGTCCCAGTTCGGATAGAAGCGGGCGGAGCGGGACCGGCTCCCGCCGCAGGGCCTGGCCGGCCTCCGCCCGAGCCAGGGCCAGCAGGTCGTTCACCAGGCGAATCATGCGATCGCACTCTGTAATCAGATCCTCCAGCACTTCCCGCTGATCTTCCGGGGGAATAGGGGGCTCCCGACGCAGCAATTCCAGGTTGCCTCGCATGGTGGTCAGCGGCGTCCGCAGTTCGTGGGAGGCGTCCGCCACAAAACGGCGCTGGGCTTGAAAGGCATGTTCCAGCTGCACATAAGCGGCCTGAAGTTCTTCTAACATGGCGTTGAACGTCCGGGCCAGTTCCCCGATCTCATCCGATGGCCCCGCATAAGGAACCCGCTGGCTGAAATCCCGAAGCCGCCCGATCGCCCGAGCGGTCCGGGTGATCTGGTGGATCGGGCGCAGGGCCATCCCGGCCAGCAGCCATCCGGAGGCAAAAGCAGTGGCCAGGGCAACCAGGCCGCCCGCGAAGAGGATCCTTCCGAGGGTCCCCTGGGCCTGATCGTAATCAGACAGGGAACGGCCGAGCTGCAGCACCCCGAGGATCTGCCCATAATTACGGATATATCCCGCCCAGCCGTTACGTGCCGGGCTCCGACACCTGGCGACCCGCAGATTACCTGGCCCGCCGGGGCTATATCACCCTGGCGCCGGATTTCCGGGGATGGGCGGGGTCCGATTCCGGGCCGGATTTCTTCCGGATGGGTCTGGTGATCGATGCCCTGAATTTGATCAGCTCCGTCCCCTCGATCCCGCAGGCCGACCCTGAACGGATCGGCATATGGGGCCACAGCATGGGGGGCGGGGTAACCACGCGCGCCATCGTCATCGATCCGCGGATCCGAGCAGCGGTCCTCTATGCACCGGTCAGTGCAGACCTGGTGAACGCCCGGCGGGGGTTTGGAGGGTTCCGGAGCATTGAGGATCCGCTCCTGGCCCGGGCTTACATGGATGCCCGCAGCGACCCAGAGTTCATGCGCCAGGTCTCCCCGATTTATTACGTCCATTATGTGACCGCCCCGTTGCAGATCCATCAGGGGACCGCGGACACGACGACACCGCCGGCGTGGGCCCAGGCCATCCAGGAGGCGCTGATCGCGGCCGGCAAGGAGGTGGAGTATTTTGAGTATCCGGGCCAGGGCCACGCCTTCCAGGGGCAGGCCTGGACCCTTTTCCTGCAGCGGATGGCGGGGTTTTTCGACCGGCACCTGAAGGGTTCCCGATAGATCCAGCTACCGGAACGTTCCCTGATGAAAATTCCTCCTCGCGACCCAAAAGGCCGCGAGGAGGAATTTTCGTTCTGGGGGCCGACGGGCTGTTCGAAGGTACTGGCTCCCAGAGATCCCCTCGAGGATCACACGGGGGTTATTCGGCCTCCCGCCGCGCCAGCTCGCGATCCAGCATCACCAGCCCCGCCCCGTCCTCTCCGATACGCCGGAGCGCCTCCAGGATCTGCTCCACGCTTTTTTCCTCTTCGATCTGCTCCTCCAGGAACCAGTGGAGCAGGGGCATACTGGAAGGATCGTTCTCGCGGACAGCGATCTGGTAGAGGTTCTGGATAAGGCTGGTGACCCGGCGCTCGTGCTGGAGGGCCTGGGCGAAAGCTTCCTGGGGGGAGGTGAAATCCCCGGGGGGCTGTTCGATCGCCTGAAGGAGAACGCGTTCGCCCCGGTCGCAGAGGTGGTCGAAGAACTTCATCGCGTGGCCGACCTCCTCGCGGGCCTGCACGCGCATCCAGTGGGCGAACCCTGGCAGGTTCATCGCTTCGAAGTAAGCGGCCATGGAAAGATAGAGGTAGGCGGAGTAGAGTTCATGGCGGATCTGATCGTTCATCACGTCGCGGAGCGCCTTGCTCATCGCCATGGGAGCCTCCTGGAATGCGATTGAAATGCTCTGCGCTTCAGTTTAAGGGGAACGGTAGGAATCTGCCACCCTTTTAACGGCGGTTTCTTACATGACAGGCCTAACAGGATCCATCCCACTCCCAGGGATAAGGCAAGCTGGATCAGTGCGCGGATGAGGCCGTGGGAATAGACGGATTTCCGTAACCTTTCGGCCGTAACGATCAGGCGGGTTGTTCGTTAAACAAAGTGGATGAAGGAATAGGGCTCGATGAAGGCATCCTTCCGTGTGATGCATTCGATCGATCGGGAAGAGGATTCCATCGAAGCGGAGGCCATTCGACGAGCTCAGGCCGGCGATCCCGAAGCGGTGGGGTGGCTCTACGATCGCTATTATCTTCCCATTTACCGTTACTTCCGCATTCGGATAGAAAATCAGGAGGAAGCCGAGGATCTGACGGCAGAGGTCTTCGTGCGGATGATTGAGCATCTTCCCCGCTATCGAGCCCAGGGGCGTCCCTTCCTGGCATGGCTTTACACAATCGCCCGTAACCTGCTGATGGATCACTATCGTGCGCAGCCGCGCGTCCCCCTGCCTCTTCCGGCCGATTTGGAACGAGAGATGGGGACAGGAGAGGAATTTGAACAGATCGAGGCCCGGGCCCGGTGGGAATGTGTCCGGCGGGCCTTGCGAGCGCTGACCCATGACCAGCAGGAAGTGCTTCTGCATCGATTCCTGGAGGGGCGTTCGGTGGAGGAAACAGCGCGGCTGATGGGAAAGCAACCCAATGCGATCAAGGCCTTGCAGCATCGAGCCCTGGCGGCCCTCCGACGACAGATGAAGGAGCTGGGATGTCTCTGAAGGAAATCTCGTTTGAGGAAGCGCTGGCCCGTTGTCTGGACGAGGTGGCGGCGGGTGGGGATGTGGAGCAGGTGGTGGCCCGCTATCCCGCCTACGCGGCGGAGCTTCGTCCTCTGGTGGAGACCGCGCTTCGGTTGGAAGGAACGGTCGTGCCACCGCCGCGTCCGGAAGCGATCCACCGAGGACGGGCACGGGTGATGACGGTAGCGCGGCAGGCAGAGGCCAGGCGCCGGGAATGGTTAACGGGGCGCCGGTGGGTCTCCGTCCTGCTAACCGCCGGGCTGCTGCTGGCATTGCTTTTTGGCGGCACATTAGGTGTGCAGGCAGCTGAAGCCAGTCTCCCAGGCGATCCGCTCTATCCCATCAAGTTATGGAAGGAATCCCTCGAACTGACATGGGCTGAATGGCAGGGAGATCCGGTGCCTGTGCTGATTCGCCATTTGGAGCGCCGCTCGGAGGAGATCGAAGCCCTGCAGCATCAGGGGCGAACGGTTCATCCGATGGCCCTCCAGCAATCCGCACGCCTGCTGATCCGATTGATTGCACTGGCGGAGCGCCGGCCGGACCTCCCAGCGCTGCGAGAGCGAGCGCTTCGGGCGGTGGAGCGGCACGAAGCGGCCCTCCTGGCGCTACAGGAGCGTGTTCCTCCGGCGGCTCAGCCCGCACTGCAGCGGGCCCTGGAACGCGCGCGCCGGGCCCGTGAGGCGCTCTCCCGGCAAACTCCTCCTGCGCCCTCCCCTGGCCGCCCGCCAGATCGGCTTCCCCCGAGGCCGAAGCGATAAAGTCGTGGCTCATTCCATGCGCCCTGAAATAGCGCAAGGGAAGAGGGATGACTACTCCCATCGCCCCTTCGGCCTTTTGCCAGCCGGCAGGCTTCCCTGGAAGGACGATACGCCCATTGATCACGTTGATGGTCAAAGTTTGATCGATTCTGATTATTACTTGACATTTCAATCGAAATCGATTAGTATA
>JAUQQB010000306.1 GCA_030550075.1 Chloroflexota bacterium
GCTTCGCCGCCCGCCCCACCACCTGAAAGCCCCCCGTTTGTAAGAGAGCATTTATTTTGGGGGCTGGGCCAGGCACCGAGTGACTTCTAATTTCGAGCAACCCAAGCCCTCGGGAGCACCCCATCAGCGACATACCTGGACGCTTACCTGATCCACCACCGCTGCGCTCCCCAATCCTTCTCCATTATTGTAAACGCCAATGGTCAGCGTAATGATCTGGCCCACATAAGGCGTCAGGTCCAGGCTTACGGACCCCCACGCTCCGGTGTTCGCCTGGTCCACTAGCAGAGGAACCCATTCGTTGCGTGCGTTCCGGAAACCAATGTAGAACCGATCTCTGCTCTCTCGGATCTGCGGGAGGCGCCAGAGTGTCAATGTCGCCTGACGCCCATCTAGGTTCACCCGCTGCCAGAGCGTGGCATAAGAGGCGGAAGTTGCCTGGAGATCGCCCAGGCGGACGGCCCATTGTCCTTCGTAAACCGGGCTCTGGACCCGCGCGATGGGAGCGCTCGGGTTCAGGATCTCCCAGGTTCCCGCCCAATCGGATTCGAACCCTCCGTTGCGTAGCCGTTCCTCACAGGTTAGGGGTGGGGGAGAGACAGCTCCCCCCTGCAGCACCAGGGGCAGATAGAGCAAGGATCCACGAGCGCCCGGGGCTACGTAGAACCGGACCGGCGGAGGCGTCCCGGAGAGATTGCCCGCCGCATCGAAGGCGGCTACTGTCCACTGATATTCCCCAGGAAGCAGGTTGGCTAGGAATGTGGGAGTGGTCACCGTGAAACGGGCGCTGTTGATAATCAGCACATATCCGGCCGGGATCTCGGATCCCGTGGGGGCCCACTCGAACCGGATCGGCGGCGTGTAGGTGGTGGTCGCGGTGGGGGTAATCAGCATCGGCATCCCGGGTGGGGTGCGATCCAGGGTAAAAGTCACCGCCGCCGGTGTGGCATCCACCGTGGTCCCGCGCACCGCCCGAGCCAGCACCCCATATGTCCCATCGGCCAGATCGGAAGGCGGGGTCCAGGACCAGGAAAGCCGCCCGTTTGCGGTCAACCAGACCGGCCCCGCGCCCCATCCAATCCCCGTCCACCATTGTTGATCCATCGTCCGCTGTAGCGCCACTTGAACTCCTGTAATGTCCGAGGGGGAAGCTGTCCCGGCGATCACCGGGATCTGATTCAACAGGGCGTTAGAAGCAGGTGAGGTAATCGCGGTCTCCAGCGGAGCCCCGCATTGAGCCATCGCATTCAGGAGGCGGGAGAGAAGGGATGCCCGGGTGGCCATCGGCCAGGCGCTCTCCAGGGGGAACCCGAAGACCGCGACCTGCGGACACGGCGTGCCGTAGAACGTGGCCGCGGCCCGGCCGTCTGGATACTGCATCAAGGCCTGGGCGTCACGCCCCGGAGCCAGTATATCCGGCGCGGTCACCCGATGGCTCCCCATGGTTCCGTCATCAAGGGTCAGATCCCCGATTCCATCCAGCAAGCTCCCTGAAACTGGGCGAACGGTGCGGGTCCCTGCGTCGTCCGCGACGAAGCCTGCGCGGAGCGCATCGGCCAGGAAGCCTGGATCCCGCTGGCTGAGATCCTGGCCCACATTAGACCCGCTGAGGATCAGCCGTCCGCCGCTGGTCAGGAAGTTCCGCAACCGCGCCCGGGCGCCGTCATCCAGAGTGGGCTCGGAGGACCCTTCCTCGCCCAGCAGCCAGAGGACGACTGAATAGCCTTCCAGGTTCATGAATCCACCAGAGATAGCTTCGTCGGTCGTCCCATCGAAGGGCATTGAGAGGACGCGGCCCACGCCGGCCAGCGCGTCGAAGCCGTTCATCCGCGCAACAGGCATGCGCGTTACCACACCCAGGCTACCTCCCAGGTTCTCCGTCGGCCGCATCACGGCGTCCAGCCGGTCGAAGCCATCCACCAGGAGCAGCCGGGGTGCGCCCCATGGCCCGACCCGCACCCCAACGACCGGAGTGGGAAAGGATTCGCCACCTGCGTTCAGGCCGGTCACGCGGAAGAATAACGTCGTGCCCTCTGGTAGGCCAGAGAGCATATAGGAAGTGCTGTTCACGACAACCCCATCACTCCAAGCGAAGCCGTCGGTGCTGGTGTAGACCTTGTAGGCCGTGGCGGGGTGCCCTAGGAGCACACCGCCATCGCTGGGCGAAGGCTGCCAGGAGAGCGTCACCTGGCCCGGCCCCGTTTGACGGGCCACTAGAGCCTGTGGGGGCTCCGGCAGGAAGACCGGGGCACGGCCGTCTCGCTGGGCGTAATACCGCACAATCCCCTTATAAATCGCGCGGGCCACCAGCATGGCGAAGCGGGGATCCTTGAGCGCAGCCGCGTCCTGCGGGTTGTCGTGGAAGGCCGCTTCCAGCAAGACGCCAGGCATCGTGGAAAGCAGTCGCAATTCCCCCAGGTTGGCCTGTTTCTTCCCCCGATCCGTCCAGTTCGGATCCCAACCCGCCCGGATGTCCTGGATCACCTGGGTATGCACCGCATCCTGGAGCTCCAGGCTCCCTGGCGTGCGCTGGTAGTTCGGATCGCTGTTGTCGTAGACATAAGATTCCGTCCCCCGCAACGTGCCGTTATAGCCGTTCGTATGGAACGAGAAGTAAACTGGATCATCAAATGGCTCCCGTTCCCACTCCGCATAACGAGGACGGGCAGTCACATCGTCGATTTGATCCCCACATGCGCTGTAGGTGGAACACTGGAAAGGATCGTAGACCGATGGCGGAGCCCCCTGATATTTCGCCCAGTATCGGGCTGCCTCCTCCCATCGAGGTCGTCCGCTTGGCCCGGGGCTGGGCGGTGGCCCATCCCCATTTATCGTGCCCATCCCCCCGCCAATCCGAACGGCGTCCGCTACCACCACGCGGTTCAGGTTCTCCGGGCGACCCGTCCGGTTGGTGAGGATCACCCGGGCCGGCTGTCCGCCACGGAAGGGAAAAGAGCCCAGATAACGCCAGGTGTAGCCATGGCCTTGCTGGTTGATCCGGACCTCGCTTCGGCCTCCCGCATGTTCGATCAGGAATTGCGCA
Source organism: Chloroflexota bacterium (assembly GCA_030550075.1). Taxonomy (GTDB): domain Bacteria; phylum Chloroflexota; class Anaerolineae; order Thermoflexales; family Thermoflexaceae; genus Thermoflexus. The sequence continues at coordinate 3,044 of JAUQQB010000306.1, forward strand.
TCCGTGCTCCGGTTCGAGCCACTGGTATACCAGACGTAGATCGCATAAATGCCATCCCGCGGGGGTGTCAGCGTCCAGGTGGCCTGAGCGGTCACCGCGTCTAAGGCCGTTAGCGCCGTCCGATAAGTCCCACCGTTGTAACCGGGAAGGGTTCCTGGGGACCATGGACCCTGCTCCTGATAGACTTGAGGATTATCGTTGTCAGCGATCCCTTCCCAGAGGTTCAGATCCCGTTCCCGGGCCGGCCAGACATCGGCCCCCGCATTGTAGAGATACTGGATCAGGAACTGGTTGACTGTCTCCGCATTATTCAGATCCTCCACCAGACCATTCGTGTTTAATCGCTGGGTCTGCCAGCGGTTGCCCGGCGCATACCAATACCAGCCATGACCTGCGCTCAGATAAACGGCTTTCCCGCTCAGGAACCCCTGGGCCTGGGGACGACTGTAAGCGGGAGGCTGGCCTGAGGCGCTGAAAGGAGCAGGGGGTTCACCGCTCGCTCGCGCCAACTCTGCGGGCTTATTCACCGGAGAAGGCTCCTGAAGGAACCAGGAAAGGGCATAGAACCGGCCGTCCGCCGGGTTTTGGGCCATCAGTTGCACGTTCTGTACTCCGACAGGCTCCAGATGTCGCAGGAAGAGATACACTGCCTGGTCCACCGCCCATGGGCTGAGGGCCGGTTCCTCTCCGCTGGTCCGCTCCAGATAAGCGACAGGCAACTCCAGGTAAAGCGTGAGCACTTGGCCGGACCACTGGAAGCTGGCCACGCGGGCCCCGGAAGGAAGGGGAGACCACAGCCCGGCCGCCCGTTCCTCCGCCGTTGGTCCAGCTGTCAGAGCCTGGAGTCGAATGGAGACCCGATCGGTGATGGTGGTAGCGGTTTGGGGGAAGGCGCGGGAGACGCAACGGACTTGACCTCCTAAGGGATCGCTATAAAAGCAGATAGAGGAAGTTTCCTGCTGGGGACGAGCGATCGCGGCCATACCCCGCCATGCCAGCCCCACCCCCAGGAGTACCAGGAGCCCAATTCCTAAGGTAATCACGAGTAACGCCCGCCATCCGGGCGCGGATCTCATATGTTTGACAGTGAGCTCCATGGACAATGATCTCTCCAAATTCCAACGAGGGGAGTTGAGATTAAGCATTGGATAGCTTCTAATGAGTGTAACCGAGGGGGGAACAGGAAGCAAGCGCTCGCCCAGAGATTGTGGGGCTTTTCACTCATCCTGCACAATTTGCGTAATTGTGGTAAGGGAACCTTTGGGGCCGG
>JAUQQB010000307.1 GCA_030550075.1 Chloroflexota bacterium
CTCCCCGTGGCCCTTCAGGCCACAGGGAGGGGGATCAAGGGGGGAGGGGCCCCTCAACTCCTCTTCGCCGGAGGTCAACTGCGTAAGTCCTAAAGGAAATGATGGTTGGAGCCAAGCTGCCCTATCCATCATCCCTCACAGAGGCGCTTTGATTCAAGGGAGGAGGAAGTGGTCTCAATGTCAGGCCCCAAATATCGTCGGATTCTCCTGAAGCTGGGCGGGGAAGCTCTGGCGGGCCCTGGAGGATTCGGGATCAGCCCGGAACGGGCGACAGAGCTAGCCGCTCGCATTAAGGCTGTAAAAGAGATGGGGGTGGAGATCGCGATCGTCATCGGGGCTGGCAACCTGTGGCGTGGCCGCGATGGCATCGCTCATCGCATGGACCGTGCGACCGCGGATCAGATGGGAATGCTGGCCACAGTGATGAATGCGCTGGCCTTGCGAGACGCCCTGGAGCGCCTGGGAGTGCCTACCCGCGTCCAGACGGCCATTGAGATGCGGGCGATTGCGGAGCCTTACATCCGGCTGCGGGCCATCCGCCACCTCGAAAAGGGCCGCGTGGTGATCCTGGGAGCCGGCACTGGAAATCCTTATTTCACAACTGATACCGCCGCGGCCCTGCGGGCTATGGAGATCCACGCCGACGTTCTCATTAAGGCCACCAAGGTGGATGGAGTGTATGACGATGATCCGATGGTCAACCCGAATGCCCGCAAGTTTGATAAACTAACATACATAGAAGCCCTGAACATGCGCCTCAAGGTTCTGGACAGTACAGCCCTATCCCTGTGTATGGATCATAACCTGCCGATCATCGTCCTTGATCTATGGCAACCGGATAGCCTGGAGCGGGCGGTGATGGGAGAGCCGGTGGGAACGCTCATTCATAGTTAAGTCGTGCGACTTGCGCTCCGGGGCCTTTGCTCGACAGGGAGATGGTCTCTTTCCTTATCGCATTGACAAGAGGGCCGTAAGGAGGGAAAAAGGGGAAGAGAGGCTCACTGGCCCCTTTGAGGAAGCCCTCCCGGTCGAAAGCTTGTCGCATTCGCCGCACCGGTGGGACAAGTAGGATAAGATGGGCAGACCTATTTATTATATTAAATGAAAATGAATGGGTAGGGCTATTATTCGTGATAGGCTGTCCCCTCAGATCTGGGGTGCAGCATATCGTCGCGCAGGTTCTTGGAAGGCCCTTAGGGGTGTGAGGCCAGGCGGTAAAGTTGGGTGCTCAAGCAGGCGATAGAGGATTGCGCAGGCGAACATTCCGCCTCTCTGGATTAGCTTTCATCTTGGATGGAGGTGAGAACCCACAATGATCCCCAAACAGGTCTTCCGGGATGCGGAAGAGCGTATGCGCAAGGCCATTCGGGTATTCGAAGACGAACTGAAGGGCATCCGCACAGGACGGGCTTCGCCTGCCCTGGTGGAGCGGATCCCGGTGGAATACTATGGGACCCAGGTTCATCTGGAGCAGCTGGCTATCATCCGGGCGCCTGAACCCAATCTGCTGACCATCCAGCCCTATGATCCGAAGGCATTGCCGGAGATCGAACGGGCGATCCTGAAATCCGACCTCGGGCTGACCCCCAGCAATGATGGGCGGATGATCCGCCTGGTCCTGCCCAGGCTTACAGAGCAGCGTCGGCAGGAATTGGTTAAGCTGGTGCATAAGCGTCTGGAAGAGACGCGCATCGCCATCCGCAACATCCGACGGGATGCGCTGGAAGAGCTCCGGACCCGACATAAAAACAAAGAGATGTCTGATGATGAGCTGGAGGAAGCTCGGGAGGAGGTTCAGAAGCTCACAGATCGTTATATTGAGGAAGCGGAAAAAGTAGCTCAGGCGAAAGAGAAGGAAATCATGTCGTTCTAAGTCGTCTAATGGGCCGTGGGAAAGGGGAGTAAAATTGTTGGGGGTTGGGGAGGCGATCAAGGCGCCTCCCTGGGCACCCAGCCCAGCTCAAAAGCAAACTGGAGGAAGGGTTTGTGAGGCAGCAAAACGGCCAGCAAATGGAGACGAGGTTGAAAATCCCGACCCATATTGCCATCATCATGGACGGCAACGGCCGATGGGCGAAAGCCCGTGGGCTCCCTCGGCTGGCCGGGCACCGGGCAGGGACAGAGAACCTGCGCCGGGTGATCGAGGCATGTGTGGACCTGGGCATCCGCATCCTCACGATCTATGCGTTCTCCACGGAGAACTGGCGCCGCCCCCCCGATGAGGTGTATGGGCTGTTCGGTCTCCTGGAGCAAATGATTGATCGGGAGCTGGACGACCTGGATCGAAATGGCGTGCAGATCCGTCATCTGGGCAGCCTGGAGGGGGTGCCGGAACGGCTCCAGCAGAAGATCCGGATGGCCATCGAGCGAACGAAGGGGAATTCCCGGCTGATTCTGTGCGTCGCTTTCAATTATGGAGGACGTCAGGAAATCATTGAGGCAGTGCGCCGGATCATTGCCGATGGTGTGCCTCCGGAGGCGGTGGATGAGTTCCTGATCTCCCATTACTTATATACGGCCGGTTTGCCGGATCCGGATCTCATCATCCGTACCAGTGGGGAGATGCGTCTGAGCAATTTCCTGCTGTGGCAGGCTGCTTATTCGGAGTTCTATGTGACCCCGGTTTACTGGCCGGACTTCGATCGGGAAGAGTTGCTGAAGGCGATCGAAGCCTACAGCCGGCGGGAGCGCCGTTTCGGACAGATCAGTGAGCAGCTGGCCCCTCATCACTCATCGCGTTAGCCGTGCTGCGTCAACGTCTCCTCGTTGCCCTCATTGCGATCCCCCTCCTGACCGCCCTGGTCCATCTGGGTGGATGGCTATGGGCCGGAACGGTCAGCCTTGTCCTGTTCATTGCGGCCTGGGAATACACCCGCCTGATCCGGCGGACGGGTTTCTCTCCTTCTCTGGGTTGGATGGGGCTGATGATTCTGGGCTTCCTGGGAGATGCGCTGGCATCCCTTCCGGGCTCCCGTGGGGTCGAGCTCACCCTCACGCTGGTCCCTCCCATGGCTCTGGTATGGTTCTGGTGGATTCGACGCACAGAGCATCCCATCGCGGATTGGGCGTTCACGGCGGCTGGAGGTCTCTATCTGGGGTGGTTGGGACGCTCGTTCGTTTGGCTCCGGAATCTTCCGGAGCCTTACGGGCGCTGGTGGGTAACTTTCGTCCTGTTCACCACCTGGGCGGCGGACACCGGGGCGTATCTGGTGGGTCGACGGTGGGGTCGGCATCGGCTGGCTCCTCAATGGAGTCCTGGTAAAACCTGGGAGGGATTCCTTGGTGGATGCCTGGCCGGCCTTCTGGTGGGCGCGATCCTGGGATTCCTCATCGAGCTCGGCGCGGGGCCCGGAGCTCTATTGGGGCTTCTAATCGGCAGCCTGGGGACCCTGGGAGATCTTTCCATTTCCGTTCTGAAGCGGCGAGCCGGGGTGAAGGATTCGGGGAATCTCTTCCCCGGGCACGGGGGCGTGCTGGATCGGCTGGACAGCATGCTCTGGAGCGGCATGCTGGCTTACCTTTACGCGCACTGGATTCAGGGCTTCTGAGCCAATTCGGGGTCTGGCAATCGACCTCATCCATCCCCAGGATATTCCTGCCGGATAGAGGACAATGCGTGGCCTTTTGATTACCTTTGAAGGACCTGAGGGAAGCGGCAAAACCACGATGGCGCGCTGGCTGAGCGGCTTTCTCGGGGAGAAGGGATATCGGGTGCTTTTCACCCGGGAGCCGGGAGGGACGCCAGTGGGAGAGGCCATCCGCGAGCTGCTTCACGCCCACGAGCATACAGACATGACCGCTCGGGCGGAAGCGTTTCTGTTCTGCGCTGCCCGGGCTCAGCTGGTGGAACGGGTGATTCGGCCCTTCCTCACTGAGGGAGGCATTGTGGTCAGCGACCGGTATGCGGATTCGACCCTGGCCTATCAGGGTTACGGTCGGGGTCTGGACCTGGAGGAGCTGCGGCGTCTGAACTGGTTCGCGACCGGCGGCCTGGAGCCGGATCTCACGTTCCTGCTGGATATCGCGGTGGAACAGGGCCTGGCGCGCCGTCGGGTCTCCGGGGATGCCTGGACCCGCCTGGACGCCCTCGAGCTCTCTTTCCACCAACGGGTTCGGGAGGGCTATCGAGCGATGGCGGCAGCAGAGCCCGCCCGCTGGGTGGTGATTGATGCCTCCCAGCCGATGGGGGCGGTTCAGGCGGCGATCCTGAGCCATCTTCGAGAGCGCCTGGGCCTTCCGATCGAAGGATCGTAAAGCTCGCCTCCTCTTCTTGAAGCCGGGGTATGGATTTGAGGTCGCGCCGAAGGC
>JAUQQB010000308.1 GCA_030550075.1 Chloroflexota bacterium
GCCCTGGGGAGCGGTCAGCTCCCCGAGGGCCCGGGCGGCTGCCGCGCGCACGAACGCGTCTTCATCCTGCAAGGCGTGGCGGAGGGCGGGGAGGGCCTGGGGGTCCTTCAGCTCCCCGAGGGCCAGGGCGGCTGCCGCGCGCACGCCCGCGTCTTTATCCTGCAAGGCGTGGCGGAGGGCGGGGAGGGCCTGGGGGTCCTTCAGCTCCCCGAGGGCCCAGGCGGCTGCCCGGCGCACGATCGCGTCTTCATCCTGCAAGGCGTGGCGGAGGGCGGGGAGGGCCTGGGGGTCTTTGAGCGTCCCCAGGGCCTGGGCGGCTGCCCCGCGCACGAACGCGTCTTCATCGTGCAAGGCGTGGAGGAGGGCGGGGAAGGCCTGGGGGTCCCGGAGCTTCCCCAGGGCTCGGAGGACAACCGCCCGGGTCTCCTTAGGTCCTTCTCGAGCATGCTGAAGGAGCTGTTCTCGTGTCCGCTCATCGATTCGGGCCCATCGCACCAGAAGATCTTCCGCCGCTTCCCGAAGCCGTCGGAAGGGCGCCTGGAAGGCCAGATCGAAGAGGGCTCGACGGATTTCCCGCGCGACCCGCGGCTCCACCCGCACGCCTTCGGCCAGACACCGGGCAGCCAGCCGCAAATCCCGCTTCATCAGATCCTCGTAAGGGCTCCCCGCCTGCAGAATCGCTTCGATCAACGCGGTGGACATCCGCTCGGAGGTTCGACCCAGCCAGGCCGTTAGCAGCAGGATGACCTCCTGCCAGGCCGGATGGTGCAGGAACGGGCGAAGGTCCGCCAGGGGATCGCGCGGGTTGAAACGATCGGCCAGATAACGGGCGGCCAGGTATTCCTCGAAGGTCCGATGGAGGAACCCGAACAGTCCCTGCCCCCGCTCGACCAGGAGCCCGGTCCCCTCCTGGATCAGGCGGAGGAAATCCTCCGCCAGAACCCCGGCGCGATCCGCCGGGACATCCTCCCGCTCCTGCAACAGGCGGGCGATGCGGTCGCGTATGGCCTCCCGGGGCAGCCAGCCTCCGGGTTGATCCCGGTGCATCTCAAAGGCCAGAGGGCTCAGGATCCGGACCGCGAAGGGCTCGTCCAGTCGCCGGGCCCCCAGGTAAAGATCGATCGGCCGCCCGGTGAGGCTGCGGGCGCGGTTCCAGGTCTCGACGAAGGCCTCCACGAGCAGCCGATACAGTTCGATGCGCTGTTCCGGGAGGCGGGTCCCTTGCTCGTAGATCAGCGCCATCGCGGTGAGCATCAGGGGATTGCGGGCCAGCTCCCGGATCCCGGGATGCGCCTCGAGGATCGCTGCGGCCATCTCCTGCGCCCGGCGGTCGATGTGCTCCTCCACAGCCGGCGGAAGGTCCTGACGGCCCTGCAGGGCCTGCTCCAGCGCCCGCGACCAGCGTTTCAGAAACAGGCGGATAGCCGGATCCTCCAGCGGAAGCAGACGAGCGGGAACGAAAGGGGCATCCAGGGGGGCCGCATGGTAGCCCGCGATGCGCGAGGTGACCAGGATGCGAATCCCAGGATGCCGACGCGTGAGGCGATGAAGGTGGGCGATCAACGCCCGGCGGGCCTCCAGGCTCAGGACTTCATCGAGGCCATCGATCAGCAGGAAGATCCGCCCGCGCTCGATGGCGTCCTCCACAAGCGGCCGCAGATCCCCCAGGCGGCGGGCCGGCCCATACTGGTCTCGCAGATAGTCTTCCAGGGAAAGGTTAGGGCGCTCCTGCCAGGCCAGGGCGAACTCCGCGGCGGGGAGGACCAGAGGAAGTCGATCCTCCGCCCGTCCCAGGGCCGCATGGACGGTCTCGGGTCCCCGGGCGTAGATCAGGGCCAGCCATCGCACCAGCGTGCTCTTTCCGGATCCGGGGTCCCCCAGGATGACCAGATGGGGATGAGCTTCCAGAGCCTGGGGGAGATCCATGGAAACGGGTTCAGGGGCCTCCAGGATCTCAAAGAAAGGGAGGCTCTCTTCCCCCAGCTCAGGCTCCCGCTGACTCCTCCGTCGTCGCTTTGGGAGGATCCAGGGCGGAGGAGAGGGAGGCGCGAGCTCCAGGCGGGGCACAATGAACAAATCCTCCAGGCGGAAGCGAACCAGCTGACGCACCTGAAGCAGGCCCCGGAATTCCATCCATCCCAGGGTGGCCTCCACATAATCCCGGTAAAGCCGCTCCAGCGCGAGGAGATCCGCGGGCGCCTTCGGGGCGGCGCGGAGGGCGAGGGCCATCGTGCGCAGCGCCCGCTCCCGCTCCACCGGGTCCGAGGGGAGAGGGAAGCGGAAGAGTCCGCTCAGACGGGAATAGAGATCGCCCGCGTGCTCCATCAGCGGACGGATCAGCTCGGGCCGCAGCCAGAACACAAAGAGGGCCCCCCGCTCCCGCAGGCGTTCCCGCTGGTAGTTCAGCTGGCGGAACGCCTGAGCCTGCGCCTCCGGGGAGAGTTTCGGCAGTTCCGACGCGCCGAACACAAAAACGATCTCCCGGCGTTCGGGCAGGGCCGGCGCCGGCCTGGGCATCCGCAGGAAGGGCCCTAACCCCTCGGGCAAAAGCGGGGTCTCTACGATCTCGCTTTCCGGCACCCAGAGGTCCCGGAAGAGGGCTGCCAGGCGGGTTTCCGCGTCCGCGTCCGGAACCACCACCGCGAGCAGGGCGGTGTGCCCCGGCGGCGTCAGGCGCACCGTCGTCAGCAGACGGCGGCCCTCCTCAATCCATTCCCCGATCTGATCCAGCGTGAGCATGGGCGCTCACCCCCTGGCCCATGAATGGAGGGGATCAGCGGGCCGACTCTGAGCGACTCTGTCTACCCACCTCTATCCATTATCCCCTGTCTTGCCTTCGGGTCGTGAAGGTCGTGGAGCCTCTAACAAGGGCCACAGGATCGGGTGGGCATCAAACCAGAGCGTATCGTTGAGATAGCTGAGCAGGTAATTGTGGCGGATCAGATCCTCCGCGCGGGGACCCTCCGGGCGCTGATGGATGCGGCGCACTTCTTTCAGGAGTTCGCGATCGCTGGGGGTGAGGGCCGCTTCATAAAGCTGGCGGAGCCGTGCGATGGCGCGGACGGCGTGCTTTCGCTCGATGCGCCCCGCTCCTTCCATCTCCGCCTCCACGATGGCCAGGCGGACCAGCTGGATGAGGTCGCTCACGATCCCGCCCGAGGCCATGATCAGCTCGTTGATCACCCCGCGGGCGAAAACGATCTCTTCGGTATAAGAGGGACCCTGAGGCCCGCCGGGCCGTTCCAGGCGTTTCTGGATCACCTCTCGCATGAATCGAAAACCCTCCCGATCCTTCCGCTCGGGATCCTCCCGTTCGAACAGACGGACGTTGGAGAGCGGGACCACCTCCTCGAAGTGCCGTCGGCCGCCCTGCTGAGAGAGATCGTAGTAGATCTCGATAGGGGCGGCGTAAACGGCCCGACAGGCGATCCGACCCAGATACGGTTTATCAACGAAATTCAATCGAATGGTGTCGGCCTGACGGGATTTATCCAGGTCGTCCACGATCAACAGCAGGGATTGCCCGACGCTTCGTTCCACGACCCGGATGAGATGGTTGAGGGCCTCCGTCGCCCGCTCCAGATCCCGATCGACGGCAGGAGCCCGCATGAGCTCGAGATCCAGGCCCAGGGTGAACCCGGGGGTGATCAGGTCCAGCAGCGGCCGAGCCGGGGGCATCAGCCAGCCCGCCACCGCGGAGAGCAGCCGGCTCAGATCGATGGAGAACTGTGCGTTTCCGGTGTGGGCGCGAACCGTTTGCTCAACGATCCCTTTCAATTGCTCCAGGGGGGTATGATCGATCGCCCCAAGGGTCTGCTCGGCGGCCTGATGGATCACCACGCCGATCATGAAGAGCACTTCCAGCGGGTTGGTTTTTTCGACATCCAGCAGGAGATCGCTCAGGCGGATCCGCACCACGAAATACTGGGCCTTAAGCTGTTGAGCAAGGTAAGTCAGCTCGGTGCTCTTCCCGCTTGCCCGATGTCCGACCAGGAGAAGGCGCTGCGGGGGCTTTCGGGGATCCAGCAGCACCTCGAGACGTTTCGCGGGCTGCTCCGCTGGTCTCCCCGGCCGAGGCACATACCAGTCCCCCAGCCGCTCGGGCGGGATCGGCTCCAGATGATTGAAGGCCGTATAGAGCAGGCTCCAATCCACAGCGGGAGTGGACATTTTCCTCTCCTGGGAAGCGGGGTTTTGTAATGGCGGACCTGGGCCGCTCCAAAACCCTTAGGAATTACGCAGCTGGTTTTCTCCTGGGGGTTTTGGGGGAGTCGGGGGGGGCGGCGGGCGGGCCGCC
>JAUQQB010000309.1 GCA_030550075.1 Chloroflexota bacterium
GGGGAGGGGGGGAGAAAGGGGGGTGGGGCCCTTCCCCACTTACCGGGTAGGTAGTTACGTAACTCCTAAATAAAAAGGGGTTGGGCGGAGAATCCGCTTTTGCCCAACCCCTTCTCCACAGACCGTCAGCGGCCGACCGGAGCGTCTCTACATGGGGCCCACACGAATGCGAGCCGCCACATCCGGATCCAGGGCCAGCGTAGCCCCATCGACTTCCACGATCAATACCGGTTGACGCCGAAGGATGCGAACCACAGCCCCGGGCAATACGCCCAGATGCGCCAGGCGCATCAGCCGATCTCCCGCCGTTTCTTCAATCTCCATCACGACAACGGATTGCCCGGGCGGTGCATCGGCCAGCGTGGTGTGAGAACGTTCTGGATTCGGTCGAAGTCGGGTCAGCAGACCCCGGAACCAGCGGGCGCTGGTCGAGCGCTCCAGGTCCGGCATCTGATAGCCACACTGTGGGCAGCAGATCAGGGTGCAGCGTGCCCCTATGGGACATCCGACATGGCAACGGAGATCCGAGGAATCGAATTCATATCCGCACATTGGACAGCGGACGCGCATCCCTTACGCTCCTGAAGCATCGGGGCTCGTGGCACCCGGAAGGATTTTAACCTCCTCCGAACCACAGCAACGCTCGATGGACCACCCCACCCACAAAGAAGGCAAAGGGAAAAACGAAGGCGGAGATCGCTGTCGCCGTCCGCCAGCCGTGTTCTTTAATCATCATCATCACCGTGGCGATGCATGGGATGAAGAGGGTGATTACCACCAGGCTCACCAGGACCTGGTGAGGGGTGAGCAGGCCCTCACGGGCCAGGTCGAAGAGGCCGGCAGCCCCATAATCCCGGCGCAGAAAGCCCAGGAGGAACATCCCGGCCGTCTGAGGGGGAAGGCCCAGCCATCCGGTCACCAGGGGCGCCATTGTCGATTCAATCCGGCTCAATAAGGCCAGGCGATCCAGCCCGAACAGGATCGCTGTGCTCAACATAAACAGAGGCACGACCTCTTTGAGATACCATTCCAGCCGGGCCAGCGTTTTCAGAAGCAGATTGTCCACCCGCGGCATCCGCAGCGGCGGCAACTCCAGGATGAAATCCGAGCTCTCCCCTGGGATCACCCGGGCGGCCAGATAGCCGACTAAGCCCAGCGCCGCGGCCACGATCCCGAGCCAGATCGCCAGCGCGGCCGGGCCGGCCATGGCGATCATCCCGAAGACCATTCCCAGCTGGGCGGAGCACGGAACCGCCAGCGCGAGCAACAGCGTCACCAGCACCCGCTCCTTCCAGGTGTGCAGCACCCGGGTGGTCATCGTGGCCATCGTCACACAGCCCAGCCCCAGCACCAGGGGCAGGACCGCACGCCCATTCAGCCCCAGAGCTTTGAAGGGACGATTGAGCATGGCGGCCAGCCGTGGGAGATAGCCGGAATCTTCCATGAGACTGAACACCAGGAAGAAGGTGCTCACGATGGGCAACACGATGGCCAGCCCGTAAGTCAGGGCCATGGAGATCTGGCCATAAGGCCCAACCAAGAAATCCCGGACCAGCAGCCAGGGGATCCAGCGTTCGGCCAGCGCGGTCAGCCAGGGAATCACCCACGCGCCGAAGACGGTTTCCTCCAGGAAACCCACCAGCACCTGGGCGCCGAAAACGCCCACGATCTGATAGGTGGCCCAGAGGGCCAGCGCAATGATCAGCCAGCCCGCGACCGGATGAAGGGTGAGCGCGTCCAGCTGCCGCTGGAGCCACGCCCACGAGCTGGCCGCGCGAGGCTTCCGCCGCACCAGGTCCTTCAACAGCTCCTCAGCCCAGCGGTGTCGCTGACGCGCCAGGACATAAGGGAGCGGACGCCCATAATGAGCCTCCAGAGCCTGGCGCAGCGCCGCAGTCTCCTGGCGGAGCGCCTCATCGGGGATCTGCTGAAGGATCAGGGGATCGTGGAGGAGCATCCCCAGCGCCCGATACCGGCGGCCCGGGCCAGGCGGCAGTTGCGCTTCCAGCCGTTGAAGAGCTTCCTCCAGCGGTGGATCATAGGTCGGTCGAACCCGGGGAACGCAGGCCTCCTGGATCAGAGTCCGCAAACGATCCAGCCCCTGCCCGGACACCGCGACCGTGGCGACGACCGGAACACCCAATCGAGCGGCCAGGCCCTCCAGATCGATTTCCACCCCCTCCGCCTGCGCCTCATCCATCAGGTTCAGATCCAGAACCATCGGAACCTCCAGCTCCGATAGCTGGAGGGTGAGGAGGAGGGCCTGACGGAGATGCCGGGCATCCGCCACCTGGATGACGGCCTGCGGCCGGGCCGTGAGGAGCACGGACTGGGTGACCTGCTCTTCCGCTGAAAGCGGGAAAAGGCTCCGGGTCCCCGGCGTATCTAAAAGCGGACCGCCATCGGGAAGGCGGCCCATCAGGAGATCCACTGTGGTCCCCGGATAGTTCGAGACCATCGCGTAGCGGCCGGTCAACTGGAAAAAGAGGGCCGACTTCCCGACATTCGGCGGCCCCACCAGCACCACCGGCCGTCCTTTTTCATCTTCCAGAATCCGAACGGCCTCAGAATGACCGTGGGTCATCGGCGCACGTGGGAAACTCCAGGATCGGCAGGTATATGTGCTCCAGGAAGGGGAATAATCCCTTCCACCCTTCTACTCCCTCTGGTCTGGAGGGATATGGGAGTATGAAGGGAAAACCGGACCACAGCTCAACCGGATCCCAATTTTTGGGGCTGTGCTCATGTTGGATTGGAAAGGAAACCAGATATTGGAGGTCTGGAGACGTGCCTCCAGACCCCCAGCTTCCTTGCCAGCACCACCATTTTCGAAAATCATCCTTTTTGAAATTTAAATCATCTTTGGAGAATGGGGAGTGAAAATCCTCATAAGGGGGTGCTGAGGAATGATAGATCAACTTATTGAAGTGAAGTCAAGAGGCCAGCACTTTACTTCGTCTGACAAGGGTTGGAGTGAGGGGCTGGAGATGAAAGGCCCAGCCCCTCACCCTAATACTTCATGAGGAGTCACGCACCTGGCTTTCTTCTCCGGGTTTTAGAGGACTCCTCCTTGACTCCACCCAGATAGAGACCGATTTATTGGGAGCTTTTTGGCCGATGGCGATTCCGGAGCCGGTAAACCACGAACGCGATCGCTCCGGCCGGAAGGATAAAAGGGCCGCCCAGCACCAGCATCCAGATGCTGAGGTCCACCAGAGCCCGCAATATGAGCCCTAACACCCCGGTGGCCTCGCGGAACGTTGCCCCGGGATCCCATACGATGGGAGTCGGCGTGGGGGTCGGCGTCGGCGTAGGCCGCGGAGGTTCGAGGATGACCGTGATCAGCGAATAAGCGGAGCGCCCTTTCAGGAAGTTCATGCGGCCTTTCACCTGGGCGATCTCCCCTTCCAGCTCCCGCAACCGCGCCTCCACCTGAAGCGCCTCTTCCACCGACTTCGCCTCTTTCAGGAACTCCCGAAGCCGGGCCGCCGCCGCCTCCAGGTTGGCGAGACGGGCCTCCAGGTCCACATATTCCTGGCTCACATCCTGGCCGGAGGTGCTTTCATCCGCGACCTTCACGCCGATGCGCCGCAACCGACCCAGGGTTTCCTCAAAGCGCTCCGAGGGCACCGCGAATGTCAGGCTGGCGTATTTCTCCCCGTTCTGGAACCAGGTGCGGCTGTTCAGGATGTAGCCGCCCACATCGGCCACCAGCCCCTCGATGCGGGTGAGGGCTTCATCGACGCTGGAGACCACCAGGCGCATCTCGGCGTTTTTGATGATCATGCGGACGGCGGGGTTGGGGATCACACCCGGGGGATTCACCGCGACAGCCACCGGCGTGGCAGCGGGGACCGGTGTGGCAGCAGGGGCGACGGCGGCAGGCGCCACCTTCAACTCCTGCACGCCTCCCTCCTCAAGTCCGCTTTCGCCTCCGAACGGTTGGACCGCCGCGGGCACTCGAGGAGCCTCGGCGGGGGTTGGCCGCGCGGCCGGCGCACACGCGGCAAGGAGCATTCCAAGGGCCATCCCGATGAGCAGCGGACGCATGGGAACCTCCTTTCATCCGATCTCAAAGGGAAGACGCCGGACAGAGGGCAGAGGTTCCCCTTCGGTTTGATGGGCCGATGGGTCTGGTAAGGCATGCCTCGTGCCCACCTCGGGCCTTGAGCCTGCCCCGAAACTCCATAGTGGCCGGTTCAGCAGGATCCCTCTAAAATCAATAGGAGTTACGCGGTTGGTTTTCTCCTGGGGGTTTTGTGGGGAGTCGCGCGCCGAAGGCGCGC
>JAUQQB010000310.1 GCA_030550075.1 Chloroflexota bacterium
GTGCGAACCATGGCGACCGCCGGGCTGGTGTTGCTTCTGGGCTATACGCTGTTCCGCCGGTTAAGCCCGCGCTTTGCGGAGGAGGTGTAAGGAAAGGATCGGGATGGGAAGCCTTACCGCCCGAAGGATGGGGGGTAGGGGGAGTCGAAGGCCAGGGGGGTGCCAGAGGCGGCCTCGCCCGCTTTCGGAAACCCGCATCAGGCGGCACCCAGCCGTTCCAGGGTGGGGGCGAGGGGCTCTCCAGCCCGGATCACCGCAACCGGGATGCCAGCGCTCTCCAGCATGGGGAGAACGCGGGAGCTGATCTCCGGCCCGCCAAAGGAGGCGGCCTCTAACACGATCGCGGCCACCCGGATCCCGTGGGCGTCCAGACTTCGGGCGACCATCGCCCATCGCGGATCGCCGGAGGGGGTGATCAGGATGAGGATGGAGCCCCGGGCCATGCGCAGCGCGTGGGATTGCAGCACCTGATGGAAGGGGATCTCGCCGTGAGCCCGCAGAAGCGCCAGCCCCTCTAAGATACGCTCCAGCTGCCCTTCCCCCCGATGGGGCGATAGAAGGAGCCGCCGTGAACCGTAAGCCAGGATCCCCACCATCCGCTCCCGCCGCAGAAGGTATGCAGTGAGCGAGGCGGCAAGGGCGATCGCGTATTCCTCGGTGGAGAGAGGGAGAAGCCCCGGCTTCCCGGTCAGCCATTCCTCTTCATCGCGATCCGGCTGATGGATGTGAACATCGGCCATCATATCGAGGACGATCCACACATCTGCAGCGGGCTCCTGATCGAATTCCTTCACCATGAAGCGCTCCCGCCGCGCTGTGGAGGGCCAGTGGATACGATGGAAGGCGTCCCCGGGCTGATACTCTCGCACCCCGCCCGCGTTGGGGGTCACCTCAGGGGTCCGCCGCCGCGCGGCCTCGCTCCCCCGCCAGAAACCGGCAGGCAGGCCCAGCCGCCGGAGCGGGAGGATCGGCGGATAGATCAACACCTCGTCTGTTTCGGTCAACCGCAGGGTTGCCTCGAAGAGGCCGAAAGGGTCCGTTCCGATCAGGGTCAGCGGCCCGAGGCGATAAAGCCCCCGACGGCGACAGCGCGTCCGCACGGTCCACAGGCGCTCCCTTCCTCGCCCCAGGTTGTCCAGCACGAAGCTGGCCCGGTGGCCGGGAAGGGTGGAGCCATCCCGCACTTCCAGCCAGATCTTGGGGAGGAAACCGGTGTTCCGGAGGATGAGGGTTTCCTCGAAGAACCCTCCCACCGCATTGCGCCGGGAGCGTGGGATCCGTCGGATCTCCAGATCCCGCACCGCGCTCCAGGCCCAGACGAAGGAAACGATCAGCAGGGCGAGGAGCAGATAGGTGAGGTTATACAGGATAGAGCGGCCGGTGATCATCGCGGCCAGGCCAGCGATGAGGGTCAGCAGAAGGAGGCCCCGCGCCCGAGGCCGCAGGGCCCATCGGAGGATGGGCCGCTCCGGGGATGGAGTCAGGGATCGTAGCCAGGAGGGAAACGCAGTCATGGGGATCGGACCTCCCAGGGCACGGTGGGGATGAGCTGGAGCTCACCCCGATAGACGCGAACCTGCCCGATGATCTCCACCTTTGCTCCCCTGGCTTTCAGGCGCTCTGGAACCATGGCGGCAACGTTCTCCCACAGGACCACCGGCAGCGCCCCGCTTTCGTCGCGCACGATCAGGCGCAGCCCGGCGGAGAAGCTCCCTGCCTCCACAACCTCTCCCCGGATCTGCACCCGCGTGCCCTGGTCGTCGGGCGTCAGACTTCCGATGGAACGAGGGGGCGCATCCGGGCGTATCCCCTTCCGCACTATGATGTCACGACCTCGCGGGGGAAGCAACTCCCGCTCCCCCCGATACAGCGTCAGCACCCCGGTGGCCCGGATCGTCGCCCCCGGATAGAGCCCTTCCCGCCCCGGCAGCTCCGCCATCTGTCGATTCGGAATGAAGAGACGGAGACAGTGCCCGCCCTGCTCCAGGATCACCGCCCATCCGGCGGAGAAGCCCTGAAGGTCCATCACCGTCCCCTCGACCGTCAGGTGAGTTCCCGGAGATAGGGCGGAAAGCTCGCTCAGGGGCCACGGCGTGGCGGTTGGCCGCAGGCGAGGGGTTGGTGAGGGGGTGGGCGAGGGAGAGGGTGTCGGAAGTAGAGCGGAAGGGGCAGCAGGGGAAGGCGTGGGCGTCACCGCAGGGGTCTCCCAGCGCAGGTCCAGGGAGAGCTCCGGCAGGAGCACGACTTCCCCATGGGTCCGTCGCAGCCTTCCCCATGCCTGAAGCCGGACACCGGTGGAGGGCATGGCGGGGAGGGCTGCCTGAAGTTCTCGGGAAAGCCGGATCTCGATCGTTCCCGTCTCGTCCTGGAGAGTCCAGCGGCTTTCGGCGTGCTGCAGAAGGACGCCTTCCACACCCACCCAGGTGCCATCTGGAAGATCGAGGGCCTGGGCGATGGGCCGGGGAGTCGGTGTCCACGGGATGAAGGCCCATCCTTCGGGATCGTCCAGCGTGACTTGAAGGGTATCCCGGTAGAGCCCCAGCGCGCCGGTGATCTGAAGCCCGACGCCCAGTGGAAGCTCCGGCCGCCCGGCCAGGGTTTCATACCAGGCCACATCCACCATCCCGGTCTCATCCTGGAGCCGGACCAGGGTCAGGCCGGCATAGGGGCGGCGCACGTTTCGGATCTGGCCGGCGATCTGGACCCGCGTTCCGATGGGGGCGGTGGGAAGCGCTCTTAGGGGGAGGGGAAGCGGCTCCGGTCGTTCGATGACCAGCGCATCGGGGGAAAGGATCTCCAGCATTCGGGAATCCGAGCTTTCCCGCACCCGTCCCTCGACCATCACCCGATCGGCTGTTCGGGGGATGCGTCCCTGGCGTTGCAGCACGGTGGCCACCGGGCCGGAAGCCAAGGCCAGGAGATCGGTCGTGCCATCGCTCAGACGGAAGAGGAGCCGAGGCCCATCCGGATCCCACCGGGGCGGCGCTGCCACTGTGCCATGCACCCGGACGTATCCGGTGGGGTTTTCAGACTGGAGCTCCAGGAGCGACAGGGTGGGCACAGGCTGGAGGCGGGCTTGCAGCCAGAGAGAAAGCAGCCCGGCGAACGCCAGGGCCAGAGCTCCCAGGACATGGCTTCGGGAGACACCTGGCGGGATATAGCGTGCACGCATGATCGGACCCCCTGAGGGCGAATGGGTTCGCTCATGGGAAATGATAGCCGGCGCGTGAGCAGGCGCTTCCGTTTCTGAGTGGGTGCTGAGGAGCTGATGGGGTCGTCTCCGTGTTAAACTTCCTTTCAGGAAGCCCGTACCCTGGAGGGCCCGATGAGCGTGGCCTATGCGTTCGATCCGATCTTCCTGGAGCACGATGACCCTCAGCACATTGAGCGCCGGGATCGCCTGGAGCGGATCCTGGAGGTCCTTCGAACCTACGGGGTCCTGGAACGGGCCCTCTCGCTCCCGATTGAGCCGATCCCTGCGGAACGCCTGACCCGGGTGCACGAGCCAAATTATGTGGAGCGGGTGCGGCGTCTGGCGGAGCGCGGAGGGGGCGGCCTGAACTTTCCCGGTGATGAGACCTATGTCAGCCCCCGTTCGTTTGAAGCCGCGCTGCGCGCCGCAGGGGCTGTCGAGGCAGCGGTCGCTGCAGTTTGGGAGGGCCGGGCCCGCCGGGCCTTCGCCCTGGTCCGCCCTCCTGGCCATCACGCGTTCCCGGACCACGGGGAGGGGTTCTGCCTCTTCAACAACATCGCCCTCGGCGCTCGCTTCGCCCGCGAGGAACTAAGAGCCCGCCGGGTGATGATCGTGGACTTCGATCTCCATCACGGCAACGGCACTCAGGCGATTTTTTACACGGATCCCTCCGTCCTCTACCTTTCCACGCATCAGTGGGGCATTTACCCGGGGACCGGCCACTGGCGGGAGATCGGGGCGGGGCCCGGAGAGGGAGCGACGATCAACCTTCCTCTGCCCATGGGGGTGGGGGATCGGGGATTCGCCCGCCTGTTTGAGGCCGTGATCGCCCCCGCCGCCCGCCGCTTCGAACCCGAGATCCTGATGGTCTCTGCGGGCTATGATGCGCACTGGGGAGATCCCCTGGGCGGGCTGACCCTGACCGTTTCCGGGTTCGCGACCCTGACCCGGCGGCTCACCGAGCTGGCGGATGCTTTGTGCCATGGGCGCCTGGTGTTCGTGCTGGAGGGCGGCTATCATCGGGACGCGCTGGCCTATGGGGTGCTGGCCGCCTTTCGCCTCTGGCTGGGCGATGAGGACGTGGTGGACCC
>JAUQQB010000311.1 GCA_030550075.1 Chloroflexota bacterium
ACCACCTGCAATCCCGGGGCAAGCCGGTTCATTGGGTCCACGGACCGCAACCGGTGCTGGTCTGTCCGGATGAGCGCGACCTGGATCCCCGCGAGCTCCAGTCCTGGCCGGGGGTCCGGCGCGTGATCCCGGTCCGCCACGCCTTTCAACTGGCGGCCCGGGATTACCGGCCGGAGGGCACGCAGATCCGGGTGGGGGAGGTCCTCATCGGGGGCGAGGAGCCGGTCTTCATTGCCGGTCCCTGCGCCATCGAATCCCGTTCCCAGCTGTTAGAGACCGCCCATGCGGTTCGGGAGGCGGGGGCCCACATGCTGCGGGCCGGCGCTTTCAAGCCACGCACCTCTCCTTACTCTTTCCAGGGCCTGGGGTTCGAGGGGCTGGAGTTGCTGGCGGAGGCGCGGGCCGAGACCGGGCTCCCGGTGGTGACCGAGGTGATGGCCCCGGAGGAGGTCCCCCTGGTCGCCGAGGTGGCGGATGTTCTGCAAATCGGCACGCGGAACATGCAGAACTTCAGCCTGCTGAAGGCGGTGGGCCGTCAGCCGAAGCCGGTGCTCCTCAAGCGGGGGATGAGCGCCACCATCGAAGAATGGTTGTTAGCGGCGGAATATGTCATGGCCTATGGGAACTTTCACGTGATCCTGTGCGAACGGGGGATCCGCACGTTTGAGCGGATGACGCGAAATACGGTGGACATCAACGCGGTGCCGGTGGTGAAGCAGCTGAGCCATCTGCCGGTGCTGGTGGATCCCAGTCACGGCACGGGGGATGCCGCCTATGTGATCCCCATCGCCCGCGCGGCGATCGCGGCAGGGGCCGACGGCCTGCTCACAGAGGTCCACGTGCGCCCGGAGGAGGCGTGGTCGGACGGCCGTCAGTCTCTCACTCCGGAGGCCTTCGCCCGGATGGTCCGGGAGGTGCGGACTGTCGCCCACGCCCTGCGCAGGTTGCAATATGTGTAAGCTGGCGAAAAGGACGGGCACTCACGTGCCCTACTACGAACGGGAAAAGCCCTTTGTTTGTAGTAGGGCACGAAGCGCAGCGGAGTGCCCGTCTAAGCGTTCGCAAAAAGAGAACGGGCACTTACGTGCCCTACTACGAACGAGAAGCCCTCTGTTTGTAGTAGGGCACGGAGCGAAGCGGAGTGCCCGTTGAAGAGATCGCCCACAAATGTGCCCAATTGATAGCGGGCTTCGGGAAGCGCGATGATCCCTTCTGGAAGAGGGTGCTGCGGTGGGAAACTTCCGCTGGGGCATTATCGGCCTGGGCCTGATCGGCGGCTCCATCGCCCGTCGGCTGGCCCAGCAGGGCATCCCGGTGCTGGGGGCGGATCAGGATCCGGCCACACAGTCGGAGGCACGGGCTTCCGGCGTTTTCGAGGCCCTGCTGGATCCCCCTGCGCTGGTCGCCGCCGCGGATGGCGTGATCCTGGCCACGCCGGTAGGGGCGATTGAGGAATGGATCGCCTCCCTTCCCTGGCGACCCGGCCAGCTGGTCCTGGATACCGGGAGCACGAAGCGACGGGTGGTGGCCGCGATGGCGCGGTTGCCGGAAGGGGTATGCGCGGTGGGAGGACATCCCATGGCGGGGAAGGAGCGTTCGGGGTTCCCGGCATCGGACCCCGAGCTCTTCCTGGGGAAGCCATTTATTCTGGTGCCAACCCCGCGGACGACGCCGGAGGCTGCGGCGCGGGCGGAGGAACTGGTTACCGTCCTGGGCGCGCGCCCGATCTGGATGGATGCGGAGATCCACGATCGGCGGGTGGCCTGGGTCAGCCATCTGCCCTATGTGGTGGCCATGGCGCTGATGGCTGCCGCCGAGGCCACGGGGGATCCGGCCCTCTGGGAGATCGCGGCTTCCGGGTTCCGGGATGCGACCCGTGTGGCGGCCAGCGACCTGCGGATGATGGGCCCGGTGGTGCGCAGCAATGCCGATGAGATCTGCGCCGCCCTGGAGGTCCTTGGTCAGATCCTTGCCCGCTGGCGGGATGATCTGTGCGCCTCCCCGCCGATGCTGCCTCCGGAATGGGAGCACCTGGCGGCCCGGCGTCGTGCGCTCCGCTTCCCCGACTGAACGATCGGAGCCGGCATGGGGACAGGCGAACAACCTGCCCCTACTTTCCCCAGGCGGAGAGATAGGCCCGAACCATGGCTCCCGGATCCTCCGCGGCCATCACGGACCCCAGGACGGCGATCCCGGCCGCGCCGGCCTCCCGACATGCGCGGGCGTTCTCCGGGGTGATCCCTCCCAGGGCGATCACCGGGATGGACACCGCTCGGGCGACCTCACGGAGGGTTTCCAGGCCCAGCGGCGGCCCGTAGCCCGGCTTGCTGGTCGGGGGGAAAATCGGGCTCAGGGTGATATAGTCCGCTCCTTCCTCCGCCGCCCGAAGGGCTTCCTCCAGGTTGTGGGTCGAGACCCCCACCCAGCGCCCCGGGCCGACGATGGATCGGGCTTCCGCCACCGGGAATCCCTGTGGAAGATGCACGCCATCGGCCCCACATGCCGCCGCGACCGAGGCCCGGGCGTTGACCACCACAAACGCTCCCACGCGTCGGGCCGGTTCCAGGAGCGCCCGAACCAGGGAAGTCAACTCGTCCTCGGGGAGATCCTTTTCCCGCACCATGATCCAGCGCGCGCCGGCCCCCAGGATCTCTTCAATGAGGGAAGGCAGCGGCCGGCGGGCCAGGCGGCGGTCTGTGATCACCAGCAGGGGCGGATCGGGGAGCTTCATACCTCGATGCGGTCCTCCATCGGGCTGGAGGGGACGGCATAGAGACGGCGGGGGATCCGACCGGCCTCATAGGCCAGCCGCCCGGCCTCCACCGCCAGGCGCATCGCCCGCGCCATCTTCACCGGGTCCCGCGCCTGGGCCACCGCGGTGTTCAGCAACACCCCATCGCAGCCCATCTCCATCGCGATCGCCACATCCGACGCGGTCCCCACCCCGGCGTCCACGATCACCGGCACCGTGCACATCTGGCGGATCAGCCGGATGTTATACGGGTTCAGGATCCCCATCCCGGATCCGATGGGCGCCCCCAGGGGCATTACCGCCGCGCAGCCGATGTCCTCCAGCTTCTTACAGACCACCGGGTCGTCGTTGCAATAGGGGAGGACGACGAAGCCGTCCTTCACCAGCTCGGCGGCTGCCTGCAACAGCTGCTCCGTGTCCGGATACAGGGTTTCCTCGTCCCCAATCACCTCGAGCTTGATCCAGTTGGTCCCCAGAGCCTCACGGGCCAGATGGGCGGTGAGGATCGCATCCCGCGCCGTGAAACAGCCGGCCGTGTTGGGCAGGATGAAATAGCGATCCTTCAGCAGATCGTAGAGATTCTCCCCATCCGCCCCCGGTCGCACCCGTCGGATGGCCACGGTGACGATCTCCGTCCCGCTGGCCTCCAGGGCGTCCAGCATCACCTGGAGGTTGGGGTAACGAGCTGTCCCGAGGATCAGACGCGAGCGGAACGCTCGTCCGGCGATGATCAGGGGTTCGCTCATAGGATGGCCTCCTTCAGAAAGAATCTAAAGAATCCGTCGCTATCCCCCAGCTACAGCGTGAACGACCTCCACGCGATCCCCCGGCTGGAGCTGGACCTTTCCCCATTCCGAGCGGGGGATCACCGTGGCGTTCACCGCCACCGCAATGCCCGGACGATCGGGGTCCAGGCCGAGAGCGCTCAGGAGCTCCCGGACCGTTTGCGGATGATACGGGCGGGGTTGCCCATTGACGATCAGGGTGGCTTCCATCGGAACTTCCCCCCTCGCCACAGGTTCGAAGAGGCGCCCGCTGGATGAAGGCCATGATCGGGTCAGGCAGGCGCAACAGCCGGCCGCTACCGGCGGCAGAATCGCTCCATCGTGAACGGTTTGGCGACCTCGGGGAGGTCGCCGTGGACGATCAGATGGTGGATGGCGTAAGCGGTGATCGGGGCCAGCAGGATGCCGTTGCGGTAATGGCCGGTGGCCATGATCAGCCCCTCCACCGCCGTCGGCCCTAAGATCGGCGCATCATCCCGGCTTCCCGGCCGGAAGCCCACCCACTGCTCCACGATGGGAAGCTCATCGATGCCGGGCAGGATCTCCCACGCCCCACGCAACAGCCGGAAGATCCCCCCGGCGGTGAGGCTGGCATCGAACCCTTTTTCCTCCACCGTCGCCCCGATCAGCAATCGACCGTCCCGGCGGGGGACCAGATAGGCATCCGGCCCCCACACCACGTGCTGAAGCAGCGGGGCCTCGGGAGGCATTTG
>JAUQQB010000312.1 GCA_030550075.1 Chloroflexota bacterium
TTCGGATCCGGAAGCCGAGGAGGATTCCGCCACGCCCGGTGCAGGGGGCCATGCTCCAATCCGGGAAGTCCTTAGGGAGTTACCCTCACACGAATTATGCAATGGATCCAGTCTTTATTCAGGCGGTGACTGGAAGTCCATCTTTTCGGGCCTGCGGCCAACGGTCGGCTCACACGGATCGGCCTTCTACTCGGCTCTCGAAAGGAATCCGCACAGGCTGACCCCTGGCTCGAAGCGCCTCCGAAGGGCAATTTCCAACCGGCTGAACAGTTAAAAGCCAAAAGGCCCCGGGGCCCTTGGCGCTCCCCGGGGCCTTTGCTCGACCCATCCCCTCCAGGCTCAGAGGCCTCCGGAGCGAGGCGGAGGCTCCCCAGGAATCTCGTGGGGGGCAAAAGCCCGACCGTCCGTCAGCCACCAGACCCCTCGTTCTCGCGCCATTGCCCTCGCCCGCGGATGGATCTCCGGCCCCGCCACCACCGCCCGCACCTCCATTTCCGGCAACGCCTTCTGCAGCGCCGCCGCCCGCCGCGCCGCCCGCTCAACATCCCCCGTGTGCACGACGGCAGAGATTTCCACCACCAGAATCGCTTCCCCCTCCCCCTCCCGTCGCCGCCCCCGCACTAAGGCGTCGGCCGCCTCCAGCTCCTCCCCCTCATCTGGATCGATTGCCCCCCGCTCCTCCAGAGCTTTCACCAGATCCCGCTGCTCCTCCAGCGAAAGCACGTAGGGATCGCGCACCAGGTGGCGGTAGCGGCGATGAATCCTCCGGTATTCCGCCTCCACCTCTCCTCCGCGAAGCCGCCCTTCGATTCCCAGCACCCGTTTCTCCGTCCGCCGCTGGGCCTCGGCTAAAGCCGCCACGGCCTCCTCCAGCCGCCCGATCCGTTCCTCCGCACGCCGCTGCGCCTCCGCCAGCTCCGCAAATCGCCGATCCGTCTCCGCACGATAGGCCGCGAACTCCTCATAGTGCCGCCGCTGCGCCTCCGCCAGCTCCGCAAACCGCCGATCCGTCTCCGCACGATAGGCCAGAAACTCCTGCCGATGAGCGGCAAACTCCTCATAGTGCCGCCGCTGCGCCTCCGCCAGCTCCGCAAACCGCCGATCCGTCTCCGCACGATAGGCCAGAAACTCCTGCCGATGAGCGGCAAACTCCTCATAATGCCGCCGCTGAGCCTCCGCCAGCTCCTGAAGCGCCTGGGTCAGCGCCGCCAAGCGCCGCTCGATCTCCTCCCGGAAAACCCGGAACTCCCCAGGAAGGCGCAGGAGCTCCTCGCCAGCCAGCGTCGCCCACAGCTGCGCCCGCCAATCGGGGTGCTCTCGAAGCAGCCGCAAAAGATCCTGGAAGTCTGTCACCGTAAAGGGCATAGAAAACCTCCTCAAGGGCATTATAATACATTTCCCGATTTAGAGAGCGTCTGAAAAACAGGGATCAGAACGAGGACGCCCCTTCACCCGGGAACCGATATGAGCCCGCATTCTTCATGTCAATCCCCAAAGAGCTAATATAATCTTGGGAATTGGACTTCGGATCCCGCAGACGGTGGGACCCAGGGCCTCGCGCGCCATTTTTGTAGGGGCGAGGCATGCCTTGTTTGTAGGGGCGAGGCATGCCTCGCCCCTACAGTCAGCAGGATGGAGGGGCACGAAATTATGGATAAGCAAACACGGGATAAGCTCACCTCAAAATACCGGGACGCGGTCCAGAACGACTGGGCGTTTCTATACGCGGGCGAGGCCCGTCTGCCCCTGGAACGGGTTTTCTTCATGCTTCAGGCCCGCCAGCGGCCGGAGCCGCGCCCGCTGGCGCCGCCTTCCCCGGAGCTGGATGTGAGCCCCTCTCGCGCGGAGGCCGCCGGGATCCCGCCCTCCGAGATCCCGCCCTCTGAGTCCCTGTCCCCGCCGATCCCCTTAGGCCAGGCCCTTCGAGAGGCTCCGCACCTGGTGCTCCTGGGCGAGCCGGGATCCGGCAAATCCACCGCCCTCCAGTTCATCGGCCTCTGTTTCGCCCGCGCAGATCAGGGCTGGCATCAGGAACGACTGGGCATCGAGACGCCGCTGGTCCCGGTGCTCCTTCCCCTGCCGGTGGTGGAACTCAGCCGGGAGCGACCCTTGCGAGAGGCCCTTGAAGGCGAGGTGCGATCGAAATTGCAATGTTCGATCGAAGAGGCCCGGGCGCTCGTGGAGGGCTGGTCGAGGGAGGGCCACCTGCTGGCCCTGCTCGACGGCCTGGACGAGGTCCAGGAGGCGAAGCAGGAGGAGACGCGGCAAGCCATTGAGGATTTCATCAGCAGCGGCTTCGGCCGGGCGGTGGTGGCCTCCCGCCTGGCCGGGTTCAGGCCCCTGAAGGGGGCGCGGGAATACCTCCTCAAGCCCCTGGAGGATCCGAAGGCGGAGGCGCTGCCCTACGTGCGAAGCTGGCTGGAGGCGCTCAAACCGGAATGGAAAGATCAGGCCGAAACCCGCGCCCGGGACCTGATCGAGACCATGCGGGCCCATCCGGCGCTGCGACGGCTGATGAACAACCCGCTGCTCCTGCGCCTGAGCGTGGAATACTACGCGCGCACCGGCGGTCAGATCGCCTTCCATCGGGCCGCGCTGTATCAGGCCTGGGTGGAGGAAGCCTGGGAGCGGGCCGCCCGGCGCGGCGCGGATCCGGCGAAACAGGAGGAGGCGCTCCGGGCGCTGGAGGCGATCGCCTGGGGCATCCAGATGGAGGAGGGAAACGATGAGGAAGCCCTCCGGCGAGCTTTAAAGGAGTTCGGCGGGATCACGGACCCAACCGCCGCCAGGGACATGCTTGGGTTATTGCGGGAAAAGATGGGCCTGATCGCCCGCTTTTCGGAAGAGGCAGCGGGGTCCATCCGCCATCGCTATGTATTCGCCCATCAGACCGTGCGGGAATATTTTGTGGCCCGACGCCTGCAGCGGGCATGGGAACGCGATCGGGACCGGGCCTTTGATTTCCTGGCGCCCCGTCTGCATCTGCCGGAGTGGCGCGAGCCGCTTGCGCTGCTCGCCGCCCTTCTTTCGGAAGGGGAGGCAGTGGATCTCTTCGAGCGCATCCGGTGGTCGAGCTGCGGCGACGAACCGCTCCTGCTGATCCGTGGGGCGGAGCTGGCCACCGAATCCGGGCGCCAGATCCCCGGAGTCGTTTCCCGTCTATTTCCCAGTCTAAGGGATCTGCTCGCCCATCCCGGGCCCCCGATACGCCGAGCGGCCGTCGAGGCCCTGGGGAAGCTCCGGGACCCCCAGGCCCTCCCTGCCCTCCTCCACGCCTTGCAGGATGAAGACGCGGGCGTGCGCCGGGCAGCCGCCTGGGCCCTCGGGGCGCTCCAAGACCCCCAGGCCCTCCCCGCCCTCACCCAGACCTTGCACGATGAAGATGCAGACGTGCGCGAGGCAGCCGCCGAGGCCATCGGGGAGCTCCGGGACCCCCAGGCCCTCCCTGCCTTCCTCCACGCCTTGCAGGATGAAGACGCGGGCGTGCGCCGGGCAGCCGCCCAGGCCCTGGGGATTCTCCAGGACCCCCGGGCCCTCCCCGTCCTCACCCAGGCCTTGAAGGATAAAAACCTGTTCGTGCGCGAGGCAGCCGCCCGGGCCCTGAGGGAGCTCAAAGACCCCCGGGCCCTCCATGCCCTCCTCCACGCCCTGAAGGATGAAGAAATGGAGATTTACTTTGCGATTGGAGATGAGATTGTGCGCCAAGTAGCCGCCCGAGCCCTCAGGGAGCTTAAAGATCCCCGAGCCCTCCTCGCCCTCGCCCAGGCCTTGCAGGATGAAAACGTGTTCGTGCGCGTGGTGGCCACCCGAGCCCTCAGGGAGCTTAAAGATCCCCGAGCCCTCCTCGCCCTCGCCCAGGCCTTGCAGGATGAAAACGCAGATGTGCGCCAAGCAGCCGCCCGGGCCCTGGGGGCCCTGGGGAAGCTAAAGGACCCCCAGGCCCTCTTCGCCCTCACCCAGGCCTCCCAGGATGAAAACGCAAACGTGCGCCGAGCAGCCGTCGAGGCCCTCAGGGAGCTAAAGAACCCCCAGGCCCTCCCCGCCCTCACCCGGGCCCTGCAGGATGAAAACGCAGATGTGCGCCGAGCGGCCGTCGAGGCCTTGAGGGAGCTCCAAGACCCCCAGGCCCTCCCCGCCCTCACCCAGGCCCTGCAGGATAAAAACGCAGACGTGCGCCGGGCAGCCGTCGAGGCCCTGGGGAAGCTAAAGGACCCCCAGGCCCTCCCCGCCCTCACCCAGGTCCTG